>JAVWEY010000011.1:0-39985 GCA_036641395.1 Erysipelotrichaceae bacterium | reverse complement strand
AATTATATGAGAAATAGAAGTTACCAGTGATGGTAGCTTTTTTCTTAATAGTTTACAACCACCTTATAAGTAACCATATTTGTTTTATCAATTTGCGTATGATAGAATATAGCAATGAAAGAAGGTGAGTTATGAATAAATTAATCGGTCATTTTATGACAATAACCAAACATAAAATCGATGTAACTAAACTTTGCTTTCGTTGTGGATTGATTAAACAAGGCATTCTTCATGACTTATCAAAATATTCTTGGATTGAGTTTCGTGCTGGTGTAAAATATTATCAAGGCAATCGCAGCCCTATTAATGCTGAGAAAGAAGCGATTGGTTATTCACTTGGTTGGCTTCATCATAAAGGTAGAAATAAACATCATTGGGAATATTGGCTTGATAATGCACGCTTAGGAATTAAACCAATTGAGATGCCAATTAATTATGTTGTGGAAATGTTCTGTGATCGAGTAGCTGCTAGTCGCACCTATCAAAAAGAACGCTACAATGATCAAAGCGCTCTTATTTACTATTTAGATGGAATCGATAATATCATTATGCATGAAAATACAAAAAAAATTATTCTAGATTTACTCCAACATTTAAGTGATTATGGATTAGATTCAACAATTCTTTATATTAGAAATGATATCCTAAAAAATTAGAGAGCGCATGTGCGTTCTCTTTTACATTGCTTTCTTTATTAATTCCATTAAATATTCTCCCTCACCTTGTTTAAAGGGACTACACATTGCCTCATAATAATTATTTTGATATGCATCATCATCTGCGATATAATCGTAATAACCATTTGCATAGCCAAAGAAATATATTTTTTTTAATTGTTTAATTGGATTACTTAATCCACAAAATAATTCTGCGGGAATTGTAATAAATTTATAATCATTAATTGTAATGAATGATACATCAATATCCCAATTATCTTTCACAAATGGATGAAGAGAATGAAGATAAGCAATTGTTGCCCCTTCATAATTTGATTCAATTAATCTTAGTTCTTTATTATTTATATGTTTCAATTTTGCCATTTCCACATCAATACTACATTGATCCATTTTAGCTTTTGTATCTTCAATCTTTTCATTCTCTTTTAATTTTAAATTAAATTTATGATAATCAAATGTAATTGAATTAATCTTCCCTGAATAAGTTATCTTTTTATTTGCTTCAATAATTGCTTGTTGGGTAATATTTGCATAGCGTTCTAATTCACTTAAATCTGAATTAATGCGAGTAAAACGAGTACTAATATCTCCACAACTACCATTAATAAAGATTGGCATAACTTGCATCGCTTCTAGTTTCTCATTAATTGCACCAATGATATCAGCTGAAATAAGTAAACTATCTTCATGTAGTAAAGTTGGATGACATGCGAAATGATATAAGATACATGTTTGTCCATCACTTCTCTTAAAATTCATTACAAGTAAAGATTCATCCCCAACCCCTGTTTCAATATGGCGATTCTTTCCCACTCCATGAATGTATCCTTCACTTATACTTAAAATACATTCATCTTGAGTTTGAAATGCTTCCTTCATTGCCTTAATACTTTGAATACATAGCGTATTAATATATTCATAATTAGGTGAACCTAAGACACTTTCAAAGCCTGCAAGCGGCCCGTTTGTACAATCACATGTGCCTACCGGACCTGAATGCGTATGAATCGCAAATGCTTCTATTTCAACATCTTCAAGTCCTTCAATTTTACAGTATTCTTTTAATTTATTTAAATACAAATCATCAATTGCAAGCAATTCTAAACTTAAAATTGCTTTTCTTTTTCCTTCTTGATCAAAAGTAAGAACACGTACATATAAATCATCAAGTACTCCACTAGCAATACGTTCTACTGCATATCCTGCTAGTTTAACAGGTAGTTTGGGAGTAATAATTGCTTTAGAAAAACCGACTTTCATAAAATTCCTCCTTATTAATTAGTCCCTAAATATTCCTCTAAGGTTATTCCTTGTGACATGATTGCGGTAGCAACATCGACACCAACATAACGAATGTGCCAAGGTTCATATTTATAACCGGTGATTCCTTCTTTACCAGATAAGTAACGAATAATAAAACCATACTTTTGACAATTTTGAGCTAACCAAATACCTGCTGGTGTATTACCATAATTGTCATCAATCGCTCCAACATCAAAAGCTAATCCGGTTTGATGTTCCGATGTTCCCGGACGTGCTGAGAAGGTATCCGCAGATGCTTGTCCATATTGTGCGACATAATTGTTGTATAACCACCGCTGGGTATTATAGGAGCGATATCCCGAACATAATGGCATACTAAATCCTGCACTTCCTGCTCCATTTTGTAGGTTTGTCAAGGCCGCAGAAGCGATAGCATTCCCACCTCCAAAATTAGCTGGAATTGGATGGTTTTTATTTACTAATAAAATGCCATTTACATAAGTTGGTTGATTCCCATTATTAGTTTGCGTTACGATTGGTGCTGCTTGAACTGGTTTAACTTCTTCTTTTTTTATTTCTACCGTATATTCTTTATGTTCGCTATTCCGATGTTGATCGATTGCGTTAATACTTACTTTATAATTTCCTTCTGTATTAACATCAACTTCACTTTTAATTGTATAGGCATTCTTCTTTTCTTTTTCACTCAAGACTAATTCACCATCTACAGGATCACTAATTGATTCAATATTTGTTTTTGGATCAAATTCACAATTCAAATATAAACTCATTGTTTCTTCCTTTAATTTAATAATTGGTTTCATAGTATCTTTAACTTCTACATTAAATTTAATGTTTTTTTTATATTTATCTTTTTCAATTACAAATTTTAATTCTTGTTTCCCAATCTTATTCGTGTCTACTTTAGGATAAGATATAATCTTATCTGTAGCGTTCTTTACAAGTTTCTTAACATCATAATGCTTATCTCCATATTCAATTATTGCTTCTTTGATAAACACAATTTTCATTGCATCATGACTCTTTTTAATTGTATATTTTTGATAGAAAAATATACCCACTCCACACAAACTTAGAATTAAAATAACTAGAATAATACAATTTCTTTTTTTTAGTTTCGTTTTCATGTTTGTCCTCAATATTTTCTATAGTAATAACTTTATCACTTACCAAGCTTTAGTTCAATGTTCCGTTTAAAAAGATATTAAAGAATTACTCTCTAATATCTTATTAATATTCATTAACAAATATCCTACTCTTCTTCTAAACAACCTAATATTTCTAAAATACGATTTAAATCTTTAATATCTTGATATTGAATCATAATTTGTTTATGATCAATTTTAACCTGTGTTTGAAGTTTGTTTTGAAGAATATTTCTTACACTTACAAGCCCTAAATCTTCTTCTTTGATTACTTCTTTATGATATGGCTGATGTGTTTGTTTTACTAATTGTTCAACATTACGAACTGATAGTTTTTCTTTAATTGCTTTTTTCGCAATTTCTACCATTTCTTCATCCGATGTAAGTGATAATAAAGCACGAACATGCCCCATACTTAAATCTTTATTAATAACATATTGTTGAATACCTTTAGGAAGTTTTAATAAACGTAACATGTTTGCCACATGTTCTCTAGATTTCCCAATTCTTGTTGCTAATTCTTCTTGTGTATAAGACAATTTTTTAATTAATTTCTCATATGCATTTGCTTCTTCAATTGCATTTAAATCTTCACGTTGAATATTTTCTAATAAAGCAATTTCCATCATTTGTTGATCATCAAAATCCATTACTATAGCAGGTATTGTTTCTTTCCCTGCAAGTTTACTAGCCCGTAAGCGTCGCTCTCCAGTAATGAGTTCGTAACCAAGCACACTTCGTTTAACTAAGATTGGTGTAAAAACACCATGAAGTTTAATTGAATCTGAAAGTTCACTAATTTTATCATCATCAAAATCTTTACGTGGTTGATAAGGGTTAGGTTTAATATCATCAACTGAAATTTCTAACTTACCACTACCTACTTCACTTCGACCTTGTTGAATATCATCAAGAACATCATTAATATCTTCACCAAAGATTGCACTTAATCCTTTGCCTAATCTTGATTCATCCTTTTTCGACATTATGATTTCCTCCCAATTGTTTTATTCATCTTCACTACTTCATTTGCAAGTCCTGCATAGGCTTTTGCGCCTTCGCATTTAACATCATATTCAAAGATTGACATACCTCTCGATGGTGCTTCACTAAGCTTTACATTACGTGGTATTGAACTACGATATACACGGTCTTTAAAGTGTTTACGTACCTCTTGTTGGACTTCAATACTTAACTTAGTACGTGAATCATACATGGTTAGAATAACTCCTTCAATCATTAAATCTTTATTAAATAATTGTTGCACCAAACGAATTGTTAGTAACAACTGGGTTACTCCTTCTAAGGCATAATACTCACATTGAACTGGTATTAATACCGAATCTGATGCCGTTAAAGCATTTGTATTTAATAGCCCTAAAGATGGTGGACAATCAATTATTATATAATCGTATTCATCCCTTACACTATCCAATTTCTTTTTTAATAATTGTTCTTTCCCAGATTCGAATTTAACCATCTCTAAATCTGCACCTGCAAGTGATATATTCGATGGTAGTATATCAATTGGTGGAGCGGTTAATTGCTTACGAATATCTCTTACTTCGTAATCCTCCATAATTAAATTATATACACTTAATTTATTCCCTTTGGCATTGGCCCCAACTCCCTGTGTTGCATTTCCTTGAGGATCAAAATCAACCAATAATACTTTATTCCCCATATAACCTAATCCACTTGCTAAGTTAATCGCAGTAGTTGTTTTTCCAACGCCACCCTTTTGATTAGATATTGAAATTATTTTTCCCATACATTCACGTCCTTATCTATTTCGAAAAGCGAATACTGATTGTATAATCATCTTCACTCTCATCTTCTTTTATATCCATTAAAACACCCGTTCGACTTACCATCGTTATTGCTTGTTTAATTGTATTAATAGCAATCTTTACATTTCTAGTAACACCCTTCATAACCGGTTTATTATGTTCATCTTTAGGACTTAAATCTTTTTTTATCATCTTCTCGGTTTCCGCAACCGTTAATTTCTTCTTAATAATTTTATTCAAATACTCATCTTGTTGTTGCTTCTCTACACTTAATAGTGCTCTTGCATGTCGTTCGCTAATTATCTTAGAACGAACCGCATTTTGAATATTATCATCTAAGTTTAATAATCTAAGTTTATTCGCAATCGAAGATTGCGACTTTCCAACTTTTAAAGCTAAAGATGATTGAGTTAAATTGGCACATCGCATAATTTCAACATAAGCTTTTGCTTCTTCAATTGCACTTAAATTCTCTCGTTGAATATTCTCTACTAATGCCATTTCTGCCATCTGTAGTTCATTTGCATCCATTACAATAACCGGCACTTCAATTTGTCCGATTAATTTCATTGCCCGATAACGTCTCTCTCCTGCAACAATTTCATAATTGTCTTTTGTTTTCTCACGAACACAAATTGGTTGAATTAATCCATTTTCACGAATCGATTGAGCAAGGTCCATTAACGCATCACCATTGAATTCTACTCGAGGTTGAAATGGATTAGGTTCTATTTGATCAATCGAGATTGTCTTAACTTCTTTCATATGTATCCTCCTTAAAGCGGATTCTTTTTAATCATTGCGAAACTACGTGGATATTTATTGGGAGTTTCTTTTATCTTTGTGAAAACAAAATTAATCCGCTTTGAACCATCCACTAATGTCTTTTCAAATTCTTCACTTAAAACACAACCTAATAAATTAATCGCATGCATAGCTTCTTTATATTCTACATTGCCTTTATCACCCTTCATCGCCAAGAAAATACCGTTTCTTTTAACTAAAGGAATACATAATTCTGACAACATCGTAAGATTTGCAACAGCTCTTGCAGTTACAACATCATATTCTTCACGATGATGTAATGCATGGTCTTCACTTCGTTCATTACATAATTTAATATCATCAAAGCCTAAACAATGTACTAACTCTTTCAAAAATGTTATTCTTTTCCCTAATGGTTCAACAATTGTAACCGATAAATTCGGGTTACATATTTTAAGTGGAATACTAGGAAACCCTGCACCCGCTCCCACATCACATAATTTACCTTGTATCGCTATATCAAAACTTGGTAGGATTGAATCTAAGAAATGCTTTTCATAAATTCCATCTAAATCATCAATTGCCGTTAAATTCATCTTTTTGTTCCACTCTTGAAGCATTTTAGCATAATCTTTAAATTGTTTAATTTGATGTTCATTTAAAACAATTCCATGTGTTTTTAAGATACCTACAAAATCATCTTGATGAAATATTTGATTCATTCTCTTCAACCCTTTCGCTATCCTACATTATACCAAAATTATCAACACATAGAAACTATAGATTTCATGTTTCAATTGAAAACATGATAAAAAGGATAGATTAAAGAAGCCAATATATATGTTTATCATCTTTAATATATCCTTTAAAATAACGCTATAAATTTGTCTTACGATATCTTTTTTCTTCATACATTCGATTATCAGCACAAGATAATAATTTACCCAAATTATTTCCGTCAAATGGATAATCAGCTACTCCATAACTAACTCCCAAGAATTCTATATCAGAGTTACAATTTGGTATATGTAAATGATTTAATATATCTAATAAGTCAAGTCGCTTTTCTTTTAAACTTAAAAGTACAAATTCATCACCAGAAATACGATAAAATTCATTACCTTTTGTTACTCTAGTAACTTCATTTGCAAAGTTAAGTAGATAACAATCACCAACGATATGTCCATAATAATCATTTATTTCTTTAAAATTATCCAAATCCATAAAAATTAATGAGAATTCAATCTTTCGATCCATATATTTTTGAGCATCTTCATATAAACATTTGCGATTCCTTATCTTTGTTAGTGAGTCAAAACGACTTTCTCTTTTAAAATACTCAACATGACGATTTGCCGTAACTAGAGAAGAAAATAACCCATAACAAATAACAACAATAAGTAATAATAGTAATACAATCAATAACTTTAATATATTATTTCCATCTTTTATAAAGACATAATTAATTAATACTAAAAAGATAAATAGTAAAATAGAAAAGTTTAATAAAACATTAATTGATTTTTTATTAACACTTCTTAAAACGACAACATATTTATTTCTCATGAATGAACTAAATGTTTCCCAACTAAGTAAAAAGAATATTGTTTGAACAATAAAGATTGCTAAGTAAAAATAATCATCCGATAATAAATGAGAAAAGCGAACTGCAGTCATAAAGGCAAAGACTACATATACAGAAGAAGTAGAGCTTAGTGTTAATAAATAATTCATATCTTGACGATAGAAATATTTCATTGGGAATGAAAATACAATAGCAACTAAAAGAAATAAACCATTGCCTTTTCCATACCAAGGTAAGGTTTTAAAAACAAAGAAATGAAATAGTAATAAAAGGATCGTCATTATAGAATAAACTAAGATAATAAAAGATAACTTTCTTTTACGCTTACTGCAAATAGTAATTGTGTAAAATACCGCAAGCAATAATTCTAAAATGATTAATATTTGGATTAAAATTTCCACACAATCACCTCTTTTTAAATATAATAACATATTCTTATATATATTTAACTATTATACCTGAAATGAATGATTCTTACTATAGTAAAGGTCATTACCAAATTAAGTAATGACCTATTATAAATCATTCAATTTTTAACTCTGTTATATCTTCTATACTTGCCAATATCATTAACTGCATTTTTATCTACGTTGCTAGTCTCCTCCAGTCAAATTATCGATATAACAGTTCATAACAATATATTAATTCATTGAAACAAATCGGGTATTACGATCAAGTTACTTTTGACCTAAATCTTCAAATGTAATAAGCATTTATTTCTTTGACAAACATAAATCTGTTTACCTTTCATACTACTTAAGAAAGGATTACTACAATGTATGAAATGAATACCTTATGTTTATGAATTCATAAGTTAGAAACCTTGCGATCCCCATTTTCTTTTTATCAATATCTTTCACCTATTTTACAAAGACTTCAATTCCGATGATTCCCACCGTATTTTCGATGAATAAATTATTATATTATCGTTTTTAAGCAAGTTACAATGTCATATAATAATTTAAGAAGTAGAACAGTCCATTGGTCTCACGCCTTTCTTATATTAGTACTTCTTTCTATTCATATTATAGCAAATCTTTTAAAAAGAACGATACATTTGGCATAATCAGTAAAATCTTGGAATATTTGGAATATCTTTATTTCTTATAGTTTTGGAACTTTAATAATACTTCCTTTGCTCTTGAGCGAGCAATCGGTAACCTTTCTTGATTCACTAAACTTATATCATCTTGAATAATATTCATAATGTATTTCATATTAACCATGAAAGAGGCATGGGTACGAATAAAGCCATATTTATTAAAGATATCTTCTTTATGAATTAAACTTGCTCGTTCTTCAAATAAACCTCGTTTTGTATGATACACAAGATTTTTATTTACTTTTTCAATATAGAAAATATCATCATAGGATAAACGAATATTGATACCATTATAATTGAGATGATATTCATTTTTAGTTATTAGTTTACGAAGCAACTCACTTTTAATTTCATTAAGGCTTTGTTCAATGTCATTTTCATCAATATAAAACATTCTTCCTTGGCGATATACTTCAGGCTTTTTATCCATAACAAAAAGGATGATTTGATCTTTATGATTTTTCATTAAAGAATCATAAATACGTTTCGTATTATACTCAGCAGATAAAACTAAAATATCATATTTAATATCATTTGCTTTGGCATAATTTGTTATTTTATCATAATAGCGAAAAGTCCATTCCCAATCTATTAGTAGTTCACCGAAAGAAAATATTATATCCTTAGCAGCGGACTTCTTGGTAACTATGGCGACTTTCAACATAAAAACCACCTACCTCTATAAACATTATATGCTTTATACTTTAGAAAGTATAGAGAACCGAAATTTGTGGTAAATTTAATGGATTGTGGAAAGCAAATATGGCTTCGCTTTTGTGCACATCAAAAGATAAGATTGACAATTGAAGTAATCGAATCTAAAGTATAAGAAAAAGGAGATGTATCTATGAAACCAGATCGTATGATAAGTGAAGAAGAAGCATATCGGATTGTTCGTTATGAGAATCAAGCTTATATTTCAATGATTGATATTGATCATAAACCTTATGGAGTTACCATCAATTATGCCTTTGATGAAATAGAAAATAAATTGTATTTCCATTGTAGTAAAGTAGGTAGAAAGATTCAAGCACTAAAAGCTAATCCAGAAGTATCTGTACTAATTGTCCAAAATCCACACATCGTTCCGATTCGTTACACGACTCATTATTTTAGTTCTATGATTGAAGGAGAAATAAGTTTTATTGATGAGGAAGAAAGCAAAAGAGAAAAGTTAGGTTTTATTTGTGATAAATTATGTCCCAATGAACTTGAACGTCGAGATTTTGTGATAGAAAAGTATTTAAAAGCGGTGTCAATTGGCTGTATATCAATTAGTAAAATAACTGGGAAAAGTAATCAAGATAAATGATTGAAAACAGGTAGCGAAAATCGCTACCTGCTTTTTAATTTGTGAAATTATCGAAATATCCTTGTACCAGTACGATTGGCGTACCTTTATCACCAGAACCACTTGTAAGATCACATAAGGATCCAATCAAGTCGGTTAATTGACGAGGGGTTGTTCCTTGTGAAGCCATGCTTCCCACAAGATCCTTATCTTTATTCTTTATGCTCTTACTAATTGCGCTTTTAAGTTCTTCACCACTTAAATCTGCGAAATCATTATCCGCAAGATATTTAAGTTTCAATTCACTTGGAGTTCCTTTTAACCCATCTGTAAATGCTGGAGACACACATGGATCTGCAAGTTCCCATATCTTTCCAATCGGATCTTTAAATGCACCATCTCCATATACCATAACTTCAATGTGTTTACCTGTTTTAGTTAAAATATCTTTTTGAATTTTTTCAACTAAAGGGAAACAATCGCGAGGGAATAGTTTAATCTTATCTTCCGTTGATTTATTAGAACCTAATAAACCATAAGTTTCATTGTATCCACTGCCATCAATTGGTTCATTAACAATTTCATCTAAACCAAAGATAGCTTCACCACCATTTTGTTTTAAAATGCGGTTAGTACGAACTCTTGTATGAATATCACAATGAAGGACATTCTTTGTATATCTTAAGATAACTCGTGGATCGTTTGCCAAAATAATTTCAGCTTCTGCACCACAAGACTCAATTAATTTTTTATAGTAATCTACATAATCAATGTTAGTAAAAGGATGACGATTATCCCCAAAATGTTTCCGATAAGTTTCAAAGTCTAAAACATCACTGAACGGATTAATTCCATGTTCATCTAATTGGTCTAAAGAAACCAACTCGTTTCCAACTTCATCACTTGGATAACTAAGCATTAACACTACTTTCTTAGCACCTTTCGCAATACCACGCAGACAAATTGCAAAACGATTACGGGATAAAATCGGGAAAATAACACCAATTGTTTCTCCACCTAATTTACTTTTAACATCCTTTGCAATCTGATCAACACTTACATAGTTACCTTGAGAACGAGCAACAATTGACTCGGTAATCGCAACAACATCTTTATCTCTTAACGAAAAATTTTCACTGTCAGCAGCTTCTAATACTGAATCTACTACAATTTTAGCCAAATCATCATTTTCACGAATAATAGGACAACGAACTCCTCTTGAAACTGTTCCAATTTTTCTTTCCATATTAGAATACCTCCATGGTTAAAAATAAAAATACCTTACATATTATAAAGGATTTTAACCTTATTGTATATGATTATTTTTTATCGACTAAAAGTAACGTGAACAAGTGAGGCAACTTTGTCGTAATTCACTATATCATAATGTTCTGGATGGTGTTCATCAAAATAGTAAGTTACTTCTTTACCCTGCGTTGTCATATCTTTCATCCATCCCTTACAAGAAGAATGAACTTGATGAATTCCGGTTGCTTGAATAATTTGTAAAGCATTATTTTCATTTACTCCACAACCTGCAACAAATTCAATTTGATGATTAAATTTCTTTTGAAGTGATGCAATTACTTCAATGCCTTCATAAGCGTTTACTTTCCCACCGCTTGTTAAGATGCGATCTACCTTACATTCAACTAATTGTGTGCACGCTTGTACCAAATCAAGCGTACAATCAATTGCTCGATGAAAAACAGCTTCACCATGATAGTGATGAATTAAATCACACATTGCTTTTGTCGCATTTATATCAATTGTTTTATCTTCATTCAAAAAACCAAAAGCGATTCCATCTGCTCCATGCTCCAATAAATAATAAGCATCTTTCATCATAATTGCTTTTTCACTTTCGCAATAACAAAAACCCGCACCACGATTTCTCACCATACAAATAATTGGTAGATTAACATTTTTCTTACTTTCAATAAGCGTTGCTAAAGAAGGGGTTAATCCACCTAAGAACAAAGCCGAATTTAATTCAATTCGATTCGCTTTTGCCTTAAAAGCAGTTACTACATCTTCATAACTTCCACAACATATCTCAACAATATTATTCATAAAGATTACCGCCTTGTGAATCAATACATAATGTTACTGGGAAATCTTTCACAACTAAGCGACGAATTGCTTCAGCACCTAGTTCATCAAAGGCAATCACTTTGCTTTCAACAATACATTTACTTAAGTAAGCTCCAGCTCCGCCGATGGCTACCATGTAAGCAGCTCGGTTCTTTTTAATGGAATCAATTACCTTTTTTGTTCGATATCCTTTACCAATGCTTACACTCATTCCCAAATCATATAGACTTGGCGCATAAGCATCCATTCTAGAACTTGTTGTAGGTCCCGCACTTCCAATTACTTGATGACTTCGTGCAGGTGTTGGTCCAACATAATAAATAACGGCATCCTTAATATCAAAAGGCAGTGGTTTATGTTCGTTAAGCAATTCACTCATTTTCTTATGAGCAGCATCACGTGCCGTATAAATAACGCCTGATATCGTTATTATTTCTCCTGCTTTTAAATCACTTAATTTATCTTTTGTAATTGGTGTATCTAAATGAGTCATGATATCACCTCACTTGCATGTCGTGTAATATGACAAGAAATATTAACTGCAACCGGAAGACCAGCAATATGAGTTGGATATTGCTCAATTAATACACGCATTGCACTTGTATCACCTTTTAAACCTTGAGGTCCAATATTTAAACAATTAATTTCTTCTAATAATTCCTGTTCAAGTTTATCATACAAGGGATCTTTATTTGCTTCTTCAATATTTCTTAATAACGCATGTTTAGCCATATAAGCCGCATAATCAAAAGTTCCCCCAATACCTACCCCAATTACCATTGGCGGACATGCATTAGGTCCTGCACATTTTACCGCATCAATTACGACATCTTTAACTCCTTGTAATCCTTGGGCTGGTTTCAACATTTTAAGAACACTCATATTCTCAGAACCAAAGCCTTTCGCACTTACCTCAATCTTTACTTGATCCCCTTCTACAATATCCATATAAATAACTGCTGGCGTATTATCTAGTGTATTTAGTCGTTGAAATATCGGATCACTTACAACTGACTTACGTAAATATCCTTTTTCATAGCCACTAGCTACCCCTTCATTAATCGCTGTTTTTAAATCACCACCAACAAAATGAACATCTTGACCAATTTTCATAAAGACAATTGCCATACCCGTATCTTGACATACTGGTATTTTTTCTGCTTTCGCAATACGTGCATTTTCAAGTAAAATACGAAAACTTTCTTTCGCAATTGGTTGGCTTTCTTTATTTGCACATTCAATTAGTTTATTCATTATATCGCTTGGGTAATTCACATTGATATCGATTACCATTGCTTCGATACAATCTCTAATTTTATGAACATGAATTTCTTTCATTTTAACCCTTCTTCCGATCTCTTTTCTTATGCATACCTGGAATTCCTGGTGATGTCATTTCTTTTATATTTAATACTTCATCTAATTTTTCTTTCGTCATTAATTTACTTTCTAAAATCAATTCTTTTAATTTGCGATTATCTTTTAATGCCATTTTCGCATATTTACTAGCATTCGCATAACCAATATGAGGAGCAAGTGCAGTTGCTGTTCCAAGTGAATTTTCAACTAAATCCTTACAATGTTCACGATTGGCAACAATTCCTTTAATTGCATTTTCTCTTAAGGTATAACATGCATTTGCTAAGATTTCGATACTCTGAAATAAATTATAGAATAAAACTGGTTCAAATACATTTAATTCCATTTGACCTGCTTCTGCTGCTTTAGTAATTGCGATATCATTACCAAATACTTGGAAACATACTTGATTACATACTTCTGGAATAACTGGATTTATTTTACCAGGCATAATGCTTGATCCAGGTTGTTTTGGTGGAAGACCAATTTCCGCAAGACCGGTTTTTGGGCCTGATGCCATCAAACGAATATCGTTACACATCTTAGATAGATTAACAGCTAGTGTTTTTAAAGAAGCATGAGCCCAAGCAAACGTATCGACATTACGAGTTCCATCGACTAAATCACGAGCACTTGTTAAATCAATTTGTGATATTTCACATAAGGCTATTACACAAATACGACGATATTGTTCATCGGTATTAATTCCCGTACCAATTGCGGTTGCACCCATATTAATTGATTTCAAATTTGCAAAAGATAATTTTATTCTTCTTATATCCCTTACAAAAGATGTCGCAAAAGCATGAAACTCTTGCCCCATACGAATTGGTACAGCATCTTGTAAGTGAGTTCTTCCCAGTTTCATCACATCATTAAATTCAATGCTTTTATCTAATAATGCTTCTTGAAGAAGCATCACTTCTTCCAATAAATTTTCAACTAAATATAAACAAGTAAGCTTTCCCGCTGTCGGAAATACATCATTGGTTGATTGGCCAAAGTTAATATGATCATTGGGATGAATATAGTCATAAACACCAATCTGTTTCCCTGCAAGCTGTGCTGCACGATTCGCAATTACTTCATTCGCATTCATGTTAACACTTGTACCTGCCCCACCTTGAATCACATCCGTTATAAACCATTCATCTAATTTACCTGAAATAACTTCATCACAGGCAGTGATTATATAATGATACTTCTCATCTTCTAAATGACCGCACTCATGGTTCGCAATCGCACAGGCTTTTTTAACCATACCAAGCGAGCGAATCATAATTGGATGTGTCTTTAAATGTGTAATTGGAAAGTTATGCATAGCCCGAACGGTTTGACATCCGTATAAAGCATTCACTGGTACTTCTATTTCACCAATTGAATCTTTCTCTGTTCTAGTTTCATTCATCGAATGTTACCCTCCTTGATGGCACAATCCCCTACTGCTTTTGCGACATGACTTGCGACACGAGGATCAAATACTGTGGGAATAATATGATTCTCATCTAATTCTTCATCCTTAATTAAACTAGCCAACGCATTTGCTGCTGCAATCTTCATTCCTTCACTAATCTTAGTCGCATGTACATCTAATACACCTCTAAATAAGCCAGGGAAAGCTAATACATTATTTACTTGATTTGGATAATCACTTCGTCCTGTTCCAATGACATATGCCCCTGCCGATAAAGCATCTTCTGGCATAATTTCAGGGGTTGGGTTTGCCATTGCGAATACAGCTGATCGCTCATTCATTGAGGCAACCATCTTCTTATTAATGATATTAGGTGCACTAACTCCAACGAATACATCAGCACCAATCATTGCTTCTTCAATATTTTTATATTCTTTATGATCTAAATTAACACAAGTTAATAATTCTTTCTTTAAGAAATCGTAATCCTTTGCGTCTTTTTGTCTAATTTGACCTTTTATATCAAAAGCCTCAATATGTTGAATTCCAAAATCATGCATTAGTTTAATAATAGAACTACCAGCCGCTCCTGCACCACTCATAACAACTCTTATTGTTTCTTTTGTTTTCTTTGTTAGACGTAAATAATTCATCAATGCAGCAAGCGTAATAATAGCCGTTCCATGTTGATCATCATGAAAGACTGGAATATTCATTTCTTTAATTAATGTGCGTTCAATACTTACACACTTTGGTGCAGCAATATCTTCCATTAATATGCCTGCATAACTAGGCGCAATTGCTTTAATAAATGCGATTATCTCTGCTTCGCTATGAGCATCAATACAAAGTGGAATTGCATCAACATTTGCAAAGCGTTTAAATAAAACTGCTTTCCCCTCCATTACTGGTAATGCTGCTTCCGCACCTATATTACCAAGACCTAAAACAGCACTTCCATCACTTACAATTGCAATTGTATTGCCTTTATTTGTATACAGGTAAGCATTTTCTAAATCATCAACAATTTCACGACATGGTTGTGCCACTCCTGGTGAATAAGCAAGTGCTAAGTCCTCTAAGTTATTCACTTCTACTTTAGAGTGAATTTCTACTTTCCCCTTATTCACACGATGCAGCTCTAATGATTTTTCATAAACAGTTTCCATTTTCTCATTCTCCTTTTTTATTAAAATAAGAAATAGTAGAATCTTTACCTAATAAGATAATTACTCTACTATTTTTAATTACATTAAAAACATCCGCATTGGCGTATAAACAATTCCATCTTTATTTTGAATCTTATCCGTATCAACAAAGCCAATATGATGATAAATATCAACGGCATAAGGTAGTGCATTAATTGATATTTCTTGATAACCATCAACAATGCATTGTTTTTTAGCTACTTCTAATAAAGCTCTACCTATTCCTTGATTGTGGTATTGCTTATTAACAAACAATAAACCTACATGTTCTTTTATCAAGGCAGTTACACCAATTAATTCATCTTGATAATATCCCCACATAATCATCTCTTTATTTTCAATTTGTTTTCTTACTTTCTCAAGATTACAATATTCATAAAAAGAAGTATTTCCTTGTTTTGAAGAAGTTCCCCCAACAAATTCATCGTAGACTCCTAGAACAAGATGTAACGCTTGTTCCAATTGATTATGATCTATAAGTTTTATCTTATTCATCATTTGCCTCCTTGAACGCTAACTATATTGAAACATGCTTAGGATAAGATTGCAAACCTTTTTTAAGCATTTATTGTCATTTTAGGAACCCTTACCATTTTATCTTCTTTAATACTAAAACAAATCGTTATTATTCTTTAAATATCAATGATTTCATAAAAAAAGTTATAAATCATCCTTAAATAAAAGGATAACTCATAACATTTTTCTTTATTTTAAATTAATTATTTTTTCCCAAGGAAATTGGCTTCTACCAAAATGTCCATAACAAGAAGTTTCTTTATAGATAGGTTTACATAAATCTAATTCATTAATAATATTTGCCACACTGAAATCAAAGTTACGTGCTACTATTTCTTCAATTTCTTCATTTGAAATATGGTTAGTATCAAAGGTATCAATCATTAGCGATACTGGTTGATCTTTACCAATTGCATATGCAAGTTGGATTTCACAACGGTCTGCTAAGCCATGAGCAACGATGTTCTTTGCGACATAACGAGAATAATAAGCAGCACTACGATCGACTTTACTTGGATCTTTACTAGAGAAACATCCTCCACCAATTCTACCCATTCCGCCATACGTATCAACTACAATCTTTCTTCCAGTTGTACCACTATCACCAAAAGAACCACCTACTACAAAACTTCCACTTGGATTGATTAAGTATTTGGTATCTTCATCAACTAAACTAGCATCAATCATCGGATTAATTACTTCATCCATAACTAATTGAGCGATCGTTTGTTGTGTCACATTTGCTGCATGTTGAGTTGAAACTAAAATCGTATCAATTCTCTTCACTTGACCATTCTCATATTCAACACTCACCTGTGTTTTCCCATCAGGTTTTAAAATAGTTGGATGGATTCTTCTAACATCACTTAAGCGTTTCGCAAGCACATGAGCGAAATGAATCGGAGCAGGCATAAAAGTCTTCGTTTCATTACAAGCGTAACCAAACATAATTCCTTGATCTCCAGCACCCATATGTTCTCCACCAACAACTGCATTATGAATCTCAGGGGATTGAACTCGTACCTTCACCATAACATGATATTCTTCTTCATAACCAATATCTTTAATCGTATCTTTTGTAATCTTTTCATAATCGATATTAGCAGATGTATTTGCTTCTCCGTATATCAATACAAAATCATCTTTAATTGTTGCTTCTACTGCCATATTACTATGTGGATCCTGTCTTAATGCTTCATCTAAAATGGAATCTGCAATGCGATCACAGATTTTATCTGGATGTCCTTCGGTAATACTTTCTGATGTGAAAATGTAGTTTTTCATTATAATTCCTCGCTTTCTTCATATAAAAAACTGCCTTTTTGCGTAAGTAGACAAAGACAGTTCAAAAAATTACTTCATTGATCTCTTATCGCTGTCAGCATTACCACCTTGCCATGCAGGTTGGTGCGGGATTATAGAGCTGACTCTCTACCCCGTCTCTTGATAAAAAAGGCAACACTATTAAACCATATATATGAATCAATTGCAAGTACGTTAATTTACCTTTTTTGTTCACTTCCTAATTGCTTATTGGTTTCTTTTCTAATCCAAATAGGGTATCATATACGAAAGGAAGTGATGATATGGAATATTTATTCATTGAATATCCACCATGTAGTACTTGTCGTAATGCCAAGAAACATTTAAACAAAATGGGAATTCAATATAAAGCCCGCCATATTGTTGAAGATCCTCCAACGATTAAAGAATTAAATGATTGGCTTATTTTAAGTGAATTAGATATTAAAAAGTTCTTTAATACATCAGGAAATGTATATAAAGAATTACATTTAAAAGATAAATTAGATTCCATGACAACCGATGAAAAGATTTCATTATTGGCAAGCAATGGAATGCTGATAAAAAGACCGTTATTAATTAGTAAAGAAAAAGTAATTCTTGGTTATAATCAAGATACTTATGATAAAGTGAGGTAAGTATATGTTAGGACAATCCAGTGAAGACTATTTAGAATGTTTACTACAATTAGAGGAACAAGGTAAAATCCGTTGTGTTGATGTTGCCAAGATGTTAGATGTTTCTAAACCAAGTGTTAATAAAGCAATGAGTATTTTAAAAGAACATGGCTATATTACCCAAGAAATTTATGGTGATATTCATTTAACCCCAAAAGGAAGAGAAGAAGCGAACAAAGTATTCAATCGTCATAAACTGATTCGATCCTTCCTTATTGATATCTTACATGTGTCTGATACCCAAGCTGAAGAAGATGCTTGTAAATTCGAACATGTTATTAGTGAAGAAACATTTGAGAAATTAAAAACGTTCTATTACAATAAGTAATAGAGCGCTTTTTTTAGATATATAAAATTATACTCTAACAGATACTCATTAAGAATATCTGTTACTTAGCGATTTCTCTGCTCAAGATATACAGCTAATACCGCAATATCAGAGGGGTTTACACCACTAATACGAGATGCTTGACCCATTGTAAGCGGCATAACTAATGCTAGTTTTTGTCTAGCCTCTAAAGATAAATGTTCAATTGATTGATAATCGATTGTTTCCGGTATTTTAAGTGCTTCTAATTGATGTAAATGTTTCGCATCTCTTCTAGCTTTATTAATATATCCTTCATATTTAACTTCAATTTCAACACGATTTGCGACTTCTTCACTAATATCAAATGGTAGGTATTTCATTAACTGCTTCATTCTTAGATGCGGTCTTCTAAGCAATTCTTTTGCGCTTATTCCTTCACTTAGTTTTTCATATCCCATTTCAATTAAATATTCATTCACATCATCTTTACCTGCAAAGCGAAGATGATCCAACTGTTTTATTGTTTCCATTATCTGTTCTTGTTTCTTTCTAAAACATTCAATCTTTTCATCACTTACTAATCCTATATCATGCCCATATTCACTTAATCTAGTATCAGCATTATCATGTCGCATTAATAGTCGATATTCTGCACGTGATGTAAGCAAACGATATGGCTCTTTTGTACCTTTCGTTACCAAATCATCAATCATAACCCCAATATAAGCTTCATCTCTTTTTAAGATTAATGGTTCATGATGATTTAATTTATTTACGGCGTTAATGCCTGCCATAAGCCCTTGTGCTGCCGCTTCTTCATAACCACTTGTGCCATTAATTTGACCTGCTGTGAATAAATTTTCAATTATTTTATTCTCTAGACTTGCTTTACACTGTAAAGGATCAATTGCATCATATTCAATTGCATAAGCATATTTCTCAATCACACAGTTCTCTAGTCCTGGTAAACTATGAACCATTGCTTCTTGGACATCATGTGGCATTGAAGTTGAAAAGCCTTGTACATAGGTTGTATCTAAACTTAGGCTTTCAGGTTCCAAGAATAATTGATGACGCTCTTTGTCCGCAAAGCGCACTAGTTTATCTTCAATCGAAGGACAATAACGAGGACCAACCCCTTCTACTAAACCTGAATACATCGCCGACTTTGTCAAGTTATCACGGATAATTTTATGCGTTTTAGGTGTTGTATGGGTTAAGTAACAAACTTCTTGTTGTTCAATTGGCAAGATTTTTTTTGTATCATAAGAAAAAGATACAAACATATCACTTCCTGGTTGTATTTCCGTTTTAGTAAAATCAATTGACTCTGTTTTTACTCTTGCCGGAGTTCCCGTCTTTAGACGAAATGTCTTAATTCCCATATCACGAAGTGATTGAGATAGATTCTTTGTTGTTGGTTCATGATCAGGCCCACTATATTCAAAGGTATGACCAACCATAACCTTACTTGTCATAAAAGTACCACTTGTAAGGATAATCATTTTCGTATCGATAATGCTACCATCTTGTAACTCAATACCTTTTACACGCTTATCTTCAACTAATATCTTCTCCACAA
This sequence comes from Erysipelotrichaceae bacterium, assembly GCA_036641395.1. GTDB lineage: Bacteria > Bacillota_I > Bacilli_A > Erysipelotrichales > Erysipelotrichaceae > JAVXTH01. Next base: position 19,884 of record JAVWEY010000011.1, on the reverse strand, counting down.
TAGCTTCAATTACATCTAAGTTCTCTTGATGTAAAACTAATTCTTGCATGTATTTTGCATAAGCTAATTTATCGGATTGTACTCTTAAACACTGAACACCTGGTCCTTTGGTCGTATTTAACATTTTAAATTGAATTGCGGTAGCATCTCCTGCCTTACCCATTGCACCACCTAATGCATCAATTTCACGTACGACAACACCTTTGGCAGGACCGCCAATACTAGGATTACAAGGCATCGTACCAATCATATTAATATGCATCGATAATAATGCTGTTTTTTTATGTAGACGAGCACAAGCAAGTGCTGCTTCAATTCCTGCATGTCCTCCACCAATAACTAAACAATCATACATTTATAACACCTCTTTTCTAAAGAAAAAGGGAAACATCCCTTATTTATAACTTCTCCCCACAATAGGGACAATGTGTCTTTCCACTCTGAACCATTTCATGACAGTGAGGGCAAACACGATCATAAACATCCATCTTATCATTTAATTCCACATGATATGATTTCTTTTTATTAATAAAGTAATAAGCTACCCCTATCGTAACTAATATAATTACAACTACTACAAATCCCATATTCATTTCCTATTTTAACTTTCTTCCGCACCCATTACAAACACAATCATTTAACCCAATTTGAGCACCACATTTAGGACAAGTACGACCACCTTGTTTCTTTAATTCAAAACTTAATTCACGATCATGTTCTTTTATAATACGATGTTGTCCTATGTTATATACTAACATAATAACGGTTAGAACGGTAACGATAACCCCAATTCCAAGTACCACATAAAACATGGTAATGCTATCCTTTTGTTTCATAATATAAGCAAATATAAAACATAGTAAGGATAATATTAATAAGATAAAAAACTCCATCCATCTTTCTTTTATCACTTTGTTATTCTTAGTTCGAATCATAATGCTACCTCCAATCAAAAATCAATCACTCTTAACTTAGTTATTATAGATTAAAATCGAATAATTTAACAGAGTTAAAGATAAAATAACCAAAATATTCAATTATTTTGCCTATTTCTTAACTGATTATTAATTGACAGACATCCTTTGTTAGTTTATCCTTTAAATTAGAAATAATGAGGTGGAACTATGGAAATTGTACTATACTTATCAATTATTTTAATTATCGCTATTATTGAAATCATCGACTTTTTTAATCAAATTATTAAGAAACGAAAAGGTTTAGCACTATTCCATGCTGAGTGGGGTAAATGGGAACACGAAACACTATTATTAGAAGATGTGAAATACATCCGTCGCAGAAGTGAAAAGCAACTTCTTCCTTATGAAAGTGAAATTGATGCAATTACATGGAATGATTTAGATATGGATGCACTCTATCAGCAAATGAACTATTGTGCTACTAGTAGTGGTGATGTAGAACTATATCGATTCTTACGTTATCCATTAATGAATGAAAATGCATTAAAGAAGCGTAAAAAGATTATGAACATGTTGAAGAATAATGATATAGCACGTAACCAAATTCAAGAAATCTTAGCTAGAATTTCTAGAAGAAGTGAAATTGAATGGGAAAATGCATGGTTAAATACAGTTGATGTTAATGCAGCTATTAATAATATATTAGCTTGTGGTTTATTAATATCTTTAATCGCTTCTATCTTTGTTCCGACCTTTATTCCTTTTGTCTTTATTATTGGAGTTACAAACTGTATTCGTGCTAGTAGCATTGAAAAAAAAGTAGGTGCAAAATCACAAACACTCTTATATTTGCTTCATTATGTAGAAGCACTTCATGCCCTAAATCGATCGAATATGGATCAAGAGGTTAAAGATTTATTTGAAGTCGATCAAATATCAAATGAACTCTCACACATTCACAATTCCTTATTAGAGAACTTTATGAATGGTGGAGGTTTAATTATGTTAGTTGTATCTCAATGCTTTTTAGGTGAAGCGATATCTTATGCTCGTTTAGAAGCAAGCATGCGTGCTAAGAAAGATACAATTATGAAATGTGTTGAAATACTTGGGAAAATCGATGCTGCTTATGCTGTTGTATCCTTCCAACATGCACATCCTACTTATTGTGAAACGACAACTACAAACGATGTGGAAATTAATGCTCATAATATGAGTCATCCGATGATTTTAAATCCGGTTAGCAATGATGTTTGTATCACTAAAAACTTATTGATTTCTGGTTCAAATGCATCTGGAAAATCTACTTTCTTGAAAATGGTTGCCTTAAATGCAATCTTTGCCCAAAGTTTTGGTTTCGCCTTCGCAACTGATTATAAAGCATGTTTCTTTAGAATTTGCACATCTATGTCACTTCGTGATTCGATTGATGATGGTGATAGTTATTTTATTAGTGAAATAAAAGCAATTAAAAGAATCTTAGAAACAAGCAGTAAAGATGTTCCTAAGTTATGTATGATTGATGAAATATTAAGAGGGACAAACACAAATGAGCGAATTGCTGCGGCAAGTGAAATATTAGATTGCTTATGTACTAATAATACCATAACCTTAGGGGCAACTCATGATATTGAATTAACTAAGATATTAAAAAATAAATATACAAATGTTCATTTTAATGAAACGGTGAAAGATAATAAAATGTTATTTGATTATAAATTAAAAGATGGACCAAGTGATTCTCGTAATGCCATTGCATTGCTTAAGATTCTAGGTTATGATCAAAAAATTATCGAGAATGCCGATCAACGATTATCTTGTTTTGAGAAAACAGGAATTTGGAAGAAAGAGGTGAAAGCATGAAATCGCAACCTTTTTTAGAAGATATTTGGGGTAATGAACCTTTATTCGCAATGAGTCAGGATCAATTTGATATTATTAAGGGGCAATATCCTTATTATGCAGATAGAACTTGTAGTATTGATGATATTACATGGAATGATTTAGAACTTGATAAAGTCTTTCTTCATATGAATTCTACTTTAAGTAATGGTGGAGATTTTGCTTTATATCAAATGCTTCGAACTCCTTGTATGAGCAATAATGAATTAAAACAGCGTCGTGATATTATGGATTGGGCGATCAAATATCCAGAAGAACGTGAACAAGTTAAATTAATTTTGTTTAATATTGATAAACGTTATCAGGATCGTATGGAATATGTATTAAAGGCTTCTATTTCAAATCCTTTAAGAAGAAAGATTACACTAGTTTCCATTCTATTATGTGTTTTATCAATCGTTTTAATTCCTTTCATTAAAATTATGATAATTCCGGCTATTATTTTATTAGTTTTAAATATCTTTCGTTCTTTTTATTTACATAAAGAATTAAGTGAACAAATTGATGCATTAGTTTATTGTATCGCTCATGTAAATGCATTACATCAATTAGCAAAATTAGATTTTACTGGTTTAGATGATATGTCGAATAAGATGCAAGCATTGTCTAATAATCTTCATAAAGTTCGTAGTACTTCCGCATTAGATTACTTTGATAGTGATAAGGCACTTACCGGCCTCACAAACTTCATCTTACAAAGAGAAGCACTTAATTTTGATAAGTATGCACAGAACATATTTGAACACGCTGATGACGTTAAAAAGGCTATCATGTGTGTTGGTGAATTAGATGCATTAATTGCTGCTGCTTCTTATCAAGTAAAGATGAAAGCTAACCCAAAGCTTAAATTAAATGAAAAAGATACTAAGATTCATATAAATGCTAGAAAGATGGTTCATCCAATGATTCATAATGCAATTGAAAATGATGTTGATATTTATGAGAATCGTTTAATTACTGGATCCAACGCTACTGGTAAATCTTCTTACTTAAAAATGGTAGCAATCAATGCTTTATTTGCTCAAAGTTTCCACTTTGTATTCTGTGTTGATTATGAAGCTAGTTACTTCCAAATCATTACTTCTATGGCTCTACGTGATAATATCTTTGCCCAAGAGAGTTACTTTGTTACTGAAATCAAATCATTGAAGAGAATGATGGATGCTATCAATGATGAAGTACCTACTTTATGTATCATTGATGAAATACTAAAAGGCACTAATACTTTGGAGCGAATCGCTGCTAGTAGTGAAATCCTTAAAACATTTGCCAATCAGAATTGTATTGTTTTAGGAGCTACCCACGATATTGAATTAACAAAATTATTAGAAGATGAATATGCCAACTATCATTTCCGTGAAAGTATGAAAGGTGAAAAAATGAGTTTTGATTATAAGATTCATAAAGGGCCATCTACTTCAAGAAATGCCATTGCCTTATTAAACCTATTAGGTTATCGTAAAGATATTGTAAGCAATGCATCGCTTCGTCTTAAAACATTTGAAACAAAAGGTACATGGGATATCATTCCTTCTTAAGAGCGAAATTAGTCGCTCTTTTTTTATTTTTGGTGCTATAATATTTTTATATATTATGGAGGAATACTTATGAGTGTGATTGATATACATCATTTAACGAAGGATTATGGTAATCATAAGGGTATTTTTGATGTATCTTTATCTATTGAAAAGGGTGAAATATTTGGTTTCCTAGGTCCTAACGGAGCTGGTAAAACTACAACAATACGTCACCTTATGGGCTTTATTAAAGCCCAACAAGGGACTTGTTTTATTAATGGTCATAATTGTTATAAGGAAAGTGTACTCATTCAAGATAGCCTTGGTTATCTTCCAGGTGAGATTAATTTCGCAGATAATATGAGTGGAATTGAATTTATTAACTTCATTGCGAAATATCGTGGCTTAAAGGATATGAGCAAAGCAAATGAGTTAATTCAACTATTTGAACTCGATCCTAAAGGAAAGATTAAAAAGATGTCAAAAGGTATGAAACAAAAAATTGGTATTGTTTGTGCCTTTATGCATAATCCAGATGTATTAATATTGGATGAACCAACTAGTGGACTTGATCCTTTAATGCAAAGTAAATTCATAGATTTAGTTCTAAAAGAGAAAGAACAAGGTAAAACGATTTTAATGTCATCGCATATCTTTGAAGAGGTTGAGCGAACGTGTGATCGAGTTGGTATTATTAAGGAAGGTAGTGTCGTCCGTATTGAACATATTGATATTTTAAAGAAGTCTAAGTCAAAGCATTATCGTATTCATTTAAAAAACACTCAAGATATGATTGCTTTTATGAAAGAACCTTTGACCTTAAAAAAACTTAATAATAATGAAATTGAGGTTATTGTGAAGAATGATTTAAATAAATTAATTCATATATTAGACAAATATGATATTGAAAATATTGAAATTAATAATCAAAGTTTAGAAGAAGTGTTTATGCAATTCTATGGTGGTGATTTACATGAATAAAACTTTGTTTATCCAAGGATGGAAATCAAATTATAAGTTTCTAATCGCCTTCTGTGCTATTTTAACTATGTATTTTGTCGTTATGATTACGATGTATGATCCTGAACTTGAAAATGCCCTTAACCAATTTGCGCAAAGTATGCCAGAGGTTATGTCAATGTTTGGAATGGTGCAGGCAAACTCAACTTTAATTGGTTTTCTATCAACTTATTTATATGGAATGTTAATGCTAGTATTCCCAATGATTTTCACTATTATGTTAGCCATTCGTTTAATATCAAAACAAGTTGATAATGGTTTTATGGGTTATTTATTAGCTACTCCTAATTCACGTACAAAGGTATCCATAACGCAAATGATGGTAATTCTTAGTAGTCTTACTACTTTGATTTTATATTGTATGATAATTGGTATCCTAGGAAGTGAAGTTTTATTCCCTGGTGAATTAGATATTTTAGGATTTATAAACTTGAATATTGGCGTTTTAATATTACACATTAGTCTTGCCTCTATCTTCTTTTTAATATCCTGTATCTTTAATGAATCAAGAAGTTCAACTTTCTTAGCATCTGGCATTGCGATTGTATTTTATCTAATCCAAATGCTTGCCAACATGGGTGGTAATTTAGAAAACTTAAAATATGCGACTATTTTCACTTTATTTAATAGTGAACAATTAATTGCTTGTAACTGCGATGCATATTATAAATTAATCCTATTAATCATCCTTGCCTTTCTATCATTTAGTTCTGGCATTTATATCTTTAAGAAAAAAGATATGCCTTTATAATAAGTAATAATTATAGATTAAAAAACTGTCAGCTTGACAGTTTTATTTTTCTTCTGGATTTTTATATACTCTGTAAAACATTAAGAACCTAAATACTCCCATTAAGAGTAAGCAAATACCAAGTAATACCGGTAACCATGGAGCTTGTGGTGCATAGGTTGCACCTTTAAAGATAAAGATGCAACCAAAGATAGAAATAAGTAAGGATACCGTCAATCCTTGTAGGATTGCTTTATTCATTAATTTACTCCAGCACCACTTGGAATATCACGCAATACCGTTACTAAATCAAGTTTATTATCAACTTCAGCACTTAATAACATTCCATTGCTCTCTAAACCACGTAGTTTAACCGGTTTTAGATTTGTAACAGCTACAACTTTACGTCCCTCTAAAGCAGCTGGATCATCATAGAATTCAGCAATTCCACTTATAATCTGACGTACTTCATCGCCTAAATCAATTTGAAATACTAATAAACGATCCGCTTTTGGATGTTTTTCGCATTTTACAATCGTACCTAAACGCATTTCTAATTTATCAAAATCATCATAAGTAATCTGTGGCTTTTTAGTTTCTTCTACTACAACTTCTTCTTTCTTGATTTCTTCCATTTTCTTTTCCTCCTCAACATGGTCTGCTTCAATCTTTTCTAACATTTCTTTTTCATTAATACGAGCAAACATAATAACTGGTGTTTCTATTACTTTGTTGTTTATCTCCAATTGACCAAAAGTTACAAGACTCTCTAAATCTCTTTTCTCTGTATTTAATTCATTTAGAATCGTATCCGCTGTTTCTGGCATAAAGGAATGTAGTAACACCGCACTATAACGAATGCATTCTAATAGATTATATAAAACAGTAGCTAAACGATCTTTTTTACTTTCATCTTTACATAATACCCAAGGTGATGTTTCATCAATGTATTTATTACAGCGACGAAGTAATGTAAAGATTTCATCAATGGCATCTCCAACATGCAAATCACTCATTTTATGTTCTACAGTCTTTACGGTATTTAATGCCAAATCAATTAGTTCTTGATCAAGCTCTTCCATAATTTTAGGATTACTGATAACCCCATCAAAGTATTTATTTGACATTGAAATGGTACGATTTACTAAGTTTCCTAAAATATTAGCTAAGTCCGAATTGATTCGTTCAATAAATAATTCCCAAGTTATACTTCCATCTTGAGCAAATGGCATCTCATGTAAACAGAAATAACGAACTGCATCAACACCAAAATATTTAACTAATTCATCGGCATAAATTGCATTGCCTTTAGATTTCGACATCTTTCCATCTCCAACTAATAACCAAGGATGACCAAATACTTGTTTTGGAAGTGGTAAATCTAGTGCCATTAACATAATTGGCCAATAGATTGTATGAAAGCGAAGAATATCTTTTCCAATAATATGAACATCCGCAGGCCAAAATGCTTTGAAATTTTCTTCATGGTTTCCGGATGGATTATAGCCTAATGAAGTTATATAGTTTGATAAAGCATCAATCCATACATAAACTACATGTTTATTATCAAAATCAACTGGAATACCCCACTTGAATGAAGTCCTCGAAACACATAAATCTTGTAAGCCTGGCTTTAAGAAGTTATTCACCATTTCATTTTTACGTGATTCTGGTTGAATAAATTCAGGATGATCTTCAATGTATTGAATTAAACGATCTGCGTATTTATTCATGCGGAAGAAATATGCTTCTTCGCTTGTCTTTTGTACTTCACGACCACAATCTGGACATTTGCCATCTACTAATTGAGATTGTGTCCAAAAGGATTCACATGGTGTACAATATAGACCTTCGTATTTCCCTTTATAAATATCATCTTGTTCATATAGTTTCTTAAAGATACCTTGAACTTTCTCAACATGTTTTTTATCTGTTGTACGAACAAAATAGTCATAACTAGCATTCATCATATCAAAATTCTGCCTTATCTTTGCAGCGATATCATCTACAAATGCTTGTGGAGTTACCCCTGCTTCAGCAGCCTTTTCTTCGATCTTTTGTCCGTGTTCATCTGTTCCTGTCTGAAAGAATACGTTATAGCCTTGAAGACGGCGATAACGAGCAATCGCATCTGTTAAAATAATTTCATAAGTATTCCCGATATGAGGCCTTCCTGAAGTATAAGCAATTGCTGTCGTAATATAATAATTCTCTTTTGTCATATGTAATCCTCCTTATTGTATTAAAAAACTCTCATCAAAGGACGAGAGTTACGTGGTACCACCTTAATTTATGCATTTCCATGCACCTTATGCGTTAACGCCTGCTTACGTTTTTTCCTAAATTATTTCAGAAAAACAGTTCCGGGGCCATCTTCATAAAGTCTCAACCGTGAAATTCACACCAGAATATTTCACTCTCTTGAAGGTTGACTTACTTCATTACTATTCCCTTCATTACCTTTGTACTTTCTTATTATATAGAAAATAGTGCCTATTTACAAGTATTATAAGAATTTTTACTGATTCCTTGTTGTTTTATAACACTATTTTCTTAATCTCAATTATTTTTGTTTTTAGTATGATATCGACAATACTTCTTGAGTCATTATCAAAGATAATAATGATCAGGTTTGTTAGTAGATAAACGACCATAATCTTAAAGGAAAGTATAAAAAGGATAACAATAATTCCTTTATAAAACACTTCTCTTTTTATGAATAATTTAGTATCTATTTCATGATGATCATTCTTTACTATCTTTAGTTTCATTTTATTTAAGCCAATGCTTTGTTTCTTATATAATCTATTAATAATAAGATTCAAAAAGATAAATACTAAGATAAATAGGTAAGGAAAAGTTATCATTATAAAAGATAATAACTCAAAAGGAAGATAAGATGCAAAGGATAGAAGTGCAACATCGATAAAGATAATGCTAGGAGAACTAATGATTGTTAAATCAATTATCATTGCTTTAAAACGTAGAAAAAGATAATTCAAATTAATTGTTTTTAAACGATTCTTAAACTTTAATAAGAGTTGCATCCTTTGCCTTCTTTCTAATAAATAAATGTATTAATATACCCACTTTGGCTCATATATGCTATGATATATGAAACTTTAGAAAGGTAATACACCCATGAATAAACTATTAAAAATTACATTATGTTCGCTGATGATTTTAACATTAACCGCTTGTGGTAAGAAAGAAGATGAGCATGTTGCTAGCAAGATAGTGAGTAGTTATCTTGATAAACTTAAAGAAGGCGATATGAAAGGTGCAGCTAAAATATCAGGTGAAAATTATGATGAAAATACTTCGCCCTATGACTACGAAGTAGCGAAACTTAGATTCGTAAAATTATCATACAAGGTTAAAGATGAAAAACTTGTCGAAGATGATGAAAAAGCCTGGGTTAAAATCACAATTTCAAATGTTAATTATGTTGATGTTATGAATAAAACATATGAATTATGTAGCACTGACCCCACATTAATAAGCCCAAGTGAGCAACAAGAAGAAGATGCGATTGTAAAGCATATGAAAGAAGTAATTGAAACAAATGAATTAATTAGTAAAACCGTTAAAGTAAATTTAGCACTTAATAAGAAAGACAAATGGATTATCACAAGTGATAATAAAGCATTTCAAGAAGCAATTTTAGGAATATAAAAAAGATTTGAATACGCACTCAACGTATTCAAATCTTTTATTTTATTCTATTAATAAATCTATTTAATATCTTTTCTCCATCTGGTGGACACTTTGTATCGCCAATTTGAATTTGAGGTTTATTCTTACCATGGAAATCACTACCTGCAGTAATCAGACACTTCTCTTCATTCGCAATTTTTAGTAATTCACTCATTTGTTTCTTATTATGATAAGATGAGAATATTTCAAGTCCTTCAACACCTAAAGCTAATATCTCTCTCACCACTTGTATATCATCAGCAAAGTTTGCATAAGGATGCGCAAGTATTGGGATACCGCCAGTTGCTTTAACTAATTTTGTTACAACAGCAACATCAGGATAACGAATATCAACATAACAAGGTTTTCCTTGTGAAAAGAAATCCCAGTAGAAATTTACATAAGGCATATCATTTCGATCCCCTGTAATATATGGTTGTAGAATTGGCTCATTTTTATATTCTGGATTATTCATTAACTGTTCGCCAATCATTTCACCAGGAATCGTTTGAAAACGATTGTTTTTTAATAAGGCATCAATATCTATTTTCATTCCAGAATATTCTTCCCATAATGTAACTCGTTTTAATGAAGCATCTTTTTCTTTTGTAAGATTATCATTTTCTATTTTATTATATAAATCACTCTTGAAATCAATATTATATCCTAATAAATGTAAGTTTTTTCCTTTATATTGACAATCAATTTCAATCCCTGGTATATAACCAACATGGTAAAGCTTCGACATACGCTCTGCGATTAAATTCGCTTTCGCACTATTATGATCGGTAATCGAAATTAAATCAACACCTCTTTTAGCCGCAAGTCTGAATATTTCTTCTACATTAAATTCACCATCATCACTAAATGTAGAATGCATATGTAAATCAATTTTATTTGCACTTTTTGTGATTGGCATAGCTTTTGGTGTTTCAATCGATTTTTCATTGCTTTTTAATAAGACAACTACTCTTGTATGGAATAACATATCACTCCAACTACGATGCTTTCGATCAATTAACGTCCATATACCACAAAAAGCAGCATAACCGATAATTCCTAAAACTCCAAAAAATAAACCAAATATTAAGACTGGTGCTCCTTTACCCAACATTTCTCTTAGAAATAATATTTTTTGATTAGCTTCATGACCATTACGATCCACAACCTTAATTCCATTAAAGTTTTTTCCAATTGATTGACCATTCAATGTTTTAAAAATATAAGGTTGAAGAAATAACATGCTTCCACCTAAAAGAACAAGCACAATTATTTGAATATACATTGTGAAACTAACTGGCAAAATATCTGAGAAGATTAGTAGCATAAATACATACCAAAAGTATATTGGTGAAAAAAGAACAATACAATCCGTTAAAAAAGATAAAGATCTTCTTCCTAAATCTTTATTTGTAATCGTACGGATATGAAAACGACCTTCTTTTTCATATCGCCGTGATTTTTGCTTTGTGTATATTTTTATTAATTCATTTACTGAATAATTTTTTAGACTGGCTTCACTCATAAATAACCTCACTATTCTTTTTTTTCGTAGCGTAAGACACGGATTTTTACTAGTAATAATGTTAAGAAATAAGCTAAACTAAAAGATAAGATTAAAATAAAAAGAAACTTAATATCAATCGTTCGATCTTTTAATAAAGTTGAACTTATACCAACACTGACGCCTACGCTTATTAGCGGTAACAGTAATTGTTTTTTGATACTTATTTGATCAAGTACATAATCACTTTGACATTCTTTACAACGGATGTGGACGATTCCTTTAAGGATTGATCCTTTGATCCCTTTCCCACAATTTGGGCAGTCAATAATATTCATCAAGTCATCACGCTCCTGATAGACTTATTATACTACAATTATGCAAATTGTATATCAAATATGATTCTAACACTTATCCTTTTAAACTATATTTCTACTTATTTTTTAAACTCTAAAAGCGCATTTTTCATGATAAATTTGATGAATTTAATTTTATTACGAATTCCTTTGTAACAGGCTTTTTGAGTTTTTTTAGAACTCATAAACATCACAATACAAAAAATCATTAGTATCGCACTTATCATAATTAAATATATGTATAAAGAATTGTTTGTTTTATCGCTTGTTAATGGAACCATAAGATTACTTACAAAAATGATTGGATTCATAATCTCTCCTCCATTCAACCACTTGATTACTATTTAATTCTATATCAATTTCAACATCTTGTCTATGTGCTATCCTTTTACATTTAAAAAGTAAGCAAATTTATTAATTTACTTACTTAATTAATTAAAATAATCCTTCAATATGTCCTTCTTCATCAATGTCCATATTAAGTGCTGCAGGAGCTTTAGGAAGCCCTGGCATCGTCATTACATTTCCAGTCAATGCGACAATAAAGCCAGCACCAAGTGATGGTCTAAATTCTCTTACATTAATCGTAAAGTCTTTCGGAGCTCCATAAATCTTATCTTGATCAGTTAAAGAAGTCGGTGTTTTTGCCATACAAATTGGAGTATGGTTCCATCCTAATTCTTCATATACTTTTATTTGTTTCAACGCAGTTTCACTAAATACAACTTCTTTTGCACCATAAGCAATCTTTGCAATTTTATTCACCTTGTTTTCAATGCTATCCATAACATCGTAAATAGGGGCAAAATCATTTGTTTGATCACAAAGTTTCACTACTTCGTTCGCAAGTTCAATTCCACCATCTCCTCCCTTAGCCCATACTTGAGATAAGGCCATTGGATGATGATTCTCTTTACACCAGTTTTCTAATGCTTCTACTTCGGCTTGTGTATCGCTCACAAATTCATTAATCGCAACTACATAAGGTAAATTAAAATGTTTTACCGTATCAATATGCTTTGCTAGATTAGCACAGCCATTCAACATTGCTTGTACATTTTCTTGTTTCAAATCAGCGAAATCAATACCTCCATGTTGCTTCAAGGCACGAATCGTAGCAACAATAACAACCGCATTTGGTTTCAATCCAGCAAAACGACATTTAATATCTAAGAATTTTTCAGCTCCCAAATCAGCTCCAAATCCCGCTTCTGTTACTACATAGTCGCCCAGTTTTAAAGCTGTTTTAGTTGCGAGAATCGAATTACATCCATGAGCGATATTTGCGAAAGGTCCACCATGAACAATAACTGGGTTATGCTCTAAGGTCTGAACTAAATTCGGTTTAATCGCATCTTTCATGATTAATGCTAAAGCACCTTCTATTTTTAAGTCTTTCACATATAAAGGTTTACCATCCGTATTATAAGCAACAAGCATATTACTTAATCTTTCTTTTAAATCCATTAAAGAATTACTTAAACATAATACTGCCATAACTTCCGATGCTACGGTGATATTAAAACCATCGAATCTTTCAACACCATTTGATTTAGGACCTAACCCAACTTCAATTTGACGTAAAGCACGATCATTCATATCCAAGCAACGTTTCCAAGTGATGTTTTCAATATCAATTTTTAATTCATTACCTTGATGAATATGATTATCAATACAAGCAGATATCAAGTTATTACAAGTTGTAATGGCATGCATATCTCCAGTAAAATGAAGATTCAAATCATCCATTGGTACAACCTGTGCATATCCGCCTCCGGCAGCTCCACCCTTTAGCCCGAATACTGGACCTAAAGATGGTTCTCGTAAAGCAATCACCGTTTTCTTCCCAAGCTTATTTAATGCATCCCCTAGTCCAACTGTTGTCGTTGATTTACCTTCGCCTGCTTTAGTTGGGTTAATTGCTGTTACTAAGATTAGTTTCCCATCTTGTTTATTCTTTGCTTTTTTTAAGATATCAAGCGATAATTTAGCTTTATATTTTCCATAATGCTCCAAATCATCTTCTTCAATATTTACACTCTTTGCTACTTTACTAATTAATTCCATTGTACACGCTTGTGCAATTTCCAAATCTGACTTAAACATAAATCTCACCTTTACCCTTTCTAAGATAAAATTCCAACTCTTTTAAGAATTATATCAACATTCTTTACATGATGTTTTGGATTAAAACAATCATCAATTTCACTCTGTGTAAGAGTTTCACTAACTTCTTTATTATGTTCCATTAAATCTTTAAAAGATAATTTCTCTTCCCATGATTTAATTGCATTTGGTTGTACTAAATCATATGCCTTTTCTCTTGAGAACCCTTTTTCAATTAACTTTAACATAAATCTTTGAGAATAAATAACCCCATAAGTCTTATCAATATTTGCTAACATATTATCTTCAAACACGGTTAAGTTATCAATGATATTATTAAAACGGTTTAACATATAATCAAGTAAAATAGTTGCATCCGGTGCAATAATTCTCTCAGCTGCTGAGTGAGAAATATCACGTTCATGCCATAAAGATACATCTTCAAACGAAGTCATCATGTAGCCGCGTAATACGCGAGCGCATCCACAAATATTTTCACTACCAATCGGATTTCTTTTGTGCGGCATTGCACTACTTCCTTTTTGACCTTTTCGAAAATGCTCTTCTACTTCTCTTACTTCTGTTCTTTGAAGATGACGTATTTCGGTTGCCATTTTTTCAAGGGAAGTAGCAATTAATGCAAGTGTTGAAAAGTATTGTGCATGGCGATCTCTCTGTAAGGTCTGTGTTGATATTTTACTAGAATCAATTCCTAGTTTTTCACAAACATAATCTTGTACTTCTGGTGGAGTATTCGCAAATGTTCCTACCGCTCCACTAATTTTACCACATTCAACCGCTTTAGCTGCTGCATGGAAGCGATCCATGTTCCGCTCCATTTCGGCATACCACAATGCAAACTTTAATCCAAATGTTGTAATCTCCGCATGTACACCATGAGTTCTACCTATGCATACACTATCTTTATAACGTAATGCTTGTTTCTTTAATGTTCCTAAAAAAGTAGTTAAATCTTTTTCTAGAATTGTATTAGCTTGTTTATATAAATAACCATAAGCAGTATCAACAACATCTGTACTTGTAAGTCCAAAATGTACCCATTTCTTTTCTTCTCCTAGACTTTCAGATACGCATCTTGTGAAAGCAACAACATCATGTCGTGTATCTTGTTCGATTTCATAAATACGGTCAATATCAAATGTTGCATTCTTCCATAACTTATCAACGTCTTCTTTGGGAATTTCACCTAAAGTACTCCATGCTTCACATGCTAATAATTCTACTTTTAACCAAGCATTAAATTTATTATCTTCGCTCCATATTGCTTGCATTTCTTTCCTTGCATAACGATCAATCATTGACGTTCCTCCTACCTATCTTTTTTACCGATATCTTTTCGGTAAAACAATTTATCACATTTAATTTTATGAACATCTTGATAAGCTTTATCATATGCCTCTTGTAATGTTTCACCTTTTGCCACAACCAATAATACACGACCTCCGTCGCTTACTAATTCTCCATCAATTCGATTTGTTCCCATATGATAAACGAGCGAATCTACTTGATCTAATCCTTTTATTATAGCACCTTTTGTTGAAGATGCTGGATAGTTTTCACTAGCAAGGACAACTCCTAAAGTAACTTCATTATCCCAATCTAAGGTAACTTCTTTATGATCCATTACATTCAGTATCGTTTCCACAAAATCACTCTTTAATCTTGGTAAGATAACCTCGGCTTCTGGATCTCCTAGACGAGCATTAAATTCAATTGTTTTAATACCATCTTTAGTTAACATTAAACCACCATATAGAAAACCAGTAAAAGCAACCCCTTCACTCATCATCCCTTTTGCGGCTGGTATTAATACTTTCTCCATGGTTTCGTCCATAATTTCTTTTGTAATTTTTTTAACGGGTGAATATACTCCCATACCACCTGTATTAGGCCCTTTATCTCCATCATAAGCGCATTTATGATCTTGTGCTACTTCCATTGGAATTACGATATCATCACATACAAAACAGATTAAAGAGTATTCAAAACCTTCTAAACATTCTTCAATTACTACTTTATTATTTTCAATTGTAAAAGCAATATCAATTGCTTCCATTGCTTCTTCTATAGATTGTGCAACAGTTACCCCTTTACCAGCTTTAAGACCATCTTCTTTAATAACGATTGGTGCTCCCATTTTATGAATATAAGCAATTGCTTCCGCTTTCTTATCAAAACTTTGATAAGCTGCAGTTGGAATATGATACTTCATCATAAGCTTTTTCGCAAAGTCTTTACTAGATTCTATTTGTGCTGCTTTTTTACTTGGTCCAAATACTTTTAAACCAGCTTCTTTAAAGACATCAACAACACCTAGGGATAAGGAAGATTCAGGACCAATAATCGTTAAATCAATGGCTTGTTCTAAAGCAAATCTAAGCAAACCATCCACATCGCTATCACTAATATCAACCCTTGTTGCTAGTTTTTCCATACCTACATTACCAGGAGCCACAAATACTTGTTCAACTAATTTACTCTTGCGTGCGGCATCAACAATTGCATGCTCCCTGCCACCTTTACCAACTACTAATACTTTCATAAAATCCTCCTTATAATATAAAAAAACGTGAAAAATCATCAGGCAATTTCTCCACGTTCATAACGTAAAAAAGATTACCTTGTAGATCATCGATTTACGGTCGATGAGTAGAGACGTGTCATCCAATTATGACCTTATACAAGGTGTTTCTGTACTCCATTATTGTAGCTTATTTATGATTTCTTTACAATCAAAAATCAAAAAAAGAGCATTCGCTCTAATAGTTCAAATCTTCTACATTCCAATCTTTAATTACTTTACGATACTCTTTACCATAAATCTTTGCTCCTGATAAATCATGATCCAAATAATTACCACATTCACCACTTACTTGCGTTCCCGGTACTACGCCTTCAAAGTTTTCAATAAACTTACAGGCATCCTGTAATAGTTTAATAACTTCTGCCCTACTAATCTTATCTCTACATAAGAAATAAAAACCAGTTCGACAGCCCATTGGCCCAGCGTAAATTACATCCTTACTGTATTTTGTATTACGAACATAGGTTGCTAGTAGATGTTCAAAAGTATGTAATGGTGCATTATCTAAATAATTTCCCTTATTAGGTTCACACATTCTCATATCGTACGTAATAATATCTCCATCAATTCTAGATATGTATAAACCTTTCTTTAATGTATCGTGATCAATACAAAAACTTGTGATTTTTTCCATAATTCCTCCAAAAGAAAATCCACAAAAGTGGATTTCAAACTAATTTATTTCTGATAATTTTTTTCGTTCTACACTTAAATTATCTACATAGTAGCGAATCGTAAGTGTTCCAGCTACTTTACTCTTGCTCTTTGGTTCAACAATGAAGTAGTCGCCTTCCAACATCTGTTCCAACATTGCTTTACATACAGCAGTGATGTTTTTAACGGCAGGTTCACATTCTTCAAGAAGGTCCTTAGCATTTACCTCAATGTATAACCATTGTTTTTCATGAGCTTCTTGCTTTTGGTCCTGTAGACGATTGAAATAATCTTGTGTTGTTAATTTTGACATAATCTTCATCTCCTCGCTTATGTTAAGTATATTATATCATTTTCATATCATTTAGGAAGAGTATGTTTCAATTATTTTCATTATTTATGAAAAATCATGAAAATTAATAAGCTAATATTTCGATTCCTTTGTCAGTGATTAGAATCGTATGTTCCCATTGGGCTGATAAAGATTCATCATCGGTATAAGCAGTCCAGCCATTATCTTCATCAACAAATATATCCCAATCTCCTTCATTAATCATTGGTTCTACTGTTAATACCATGCCTGGAACTAATAACATACCTGTACCTTTTATTCCTGTATGCGGAACAATTGGATCTTCATGAAATTCATTACCAACACCATGACCAGCAAATGCTTGAACAACACTATAGCCATTCTTTTTCGCATGTGCCTCAATTACTGCTCCGATATCTCCAACATGTCCCCATGGTTTAATTGCTTCAATACCTAGCTGTAAACACTCCTTAGTGACTTCAACCAGACGTTTTGCTTCCTCACTTACATTACCAATCAAGAACATTCTTGAAGCATCTGAGAAATAACCATGATAAATAGTTGACACATCTACATTGATAATATCACCATCAACTAAAACAATATCAGCACTTGGAATACCATGACATACTTCATCATTAATTGAAGTACAAACACTCTTTGGATAACCTTCAAAATTTAAGGGAGCAGGAATTGCTCCTCTTGAGATTGTATAATCATAGACTATCTTATCAATATCTTCCGTTGTCATACCTTCATGTATTTTACTAGCAACTAAATCTAAAATAGCATTATTAATAGCACAACTTTTTTTAATACCAATAATATCTGCTTTACTTTTAATTAATGATTTAGTTGGTACAGATTCTCCTTTTAACTTAGCAATAGCAATCTTATTATCAAATTCTTCATGACAGTTTTTATATTTTAAGCCGCTTCCACACCAGCACTTACTATTTCTTTTTAGTTCCATAGAATTACCTCCATTTAACATAGGTTAGTATAACACCAAAACGAATAAAATAACATTGAAAAGTTATCATGAACATTTCATTTAGCGGATGATAATTCATTGACTTATGAATTATTGAAGCCTATAATTAAACTGTAATTACGGTTCTATAAGACAAGAGAGAGTCTACCAGTAATTATTGAAAAGGCCCGCCTATGATGATAGCGGACCTTTTTGTATCTTTATTTTTTTATAAAATCATGGGTTATTTCATAAATAGCATCCAAACGATTGAAGTCAGGAGCACAGTCATGACGGGAACGAGTACCACTAACAGCAATTTCTTTATCTCCTAATTTCGTACCACTTGTAAGTACAACACCTTGTGGTAACCAATTAAAGACGCCTTCAATCTCATCTTGAAAGTCTAACATATTAATTCCAGGATGGACTTCATGAAGAATATCCGCTGTTTCTTTTCCTTGACTAGTATAAGCAGCATAAACTTCTCCATTACTCATGATGCAATCTAAAATAAGAACTTTTTTATTTCTTAATTCTAATTTGTACTTTTCAGCAATTTGGATGTATCCAAAGAAAGAAGCGGATACATTATCAGCAAAGATAAAAGCAACTGATTTATCTTTTTCTTTACCAAATTCTTGAACTAACGCAGTTGCGATTGTTAAGGCTGCTGTGTTTTTATTAAAGTTATATTTATTAGCCATACCTCTACTTAATAGAATAATAAAGAATACAATCACTGCACCACCTAATACGGTAGCAATTTTTAACCAAATATTACGATCCAAGAAACCTTTCACAAAAAAGAAAAATATAATAATTAAAGTAATTGATAAAACCATCTGTAAGATTAAAGAATAAATTTCATTTCTTTGATCCTTCTTTAAATTAAAAGGATAATACTTATAACCAGGAAGTAATATTTTATTTCCTGTATCATAACCAGTTATAATTACAGTATCGGCATTTTTAACACTACCAACAACTAAATTACGAGATTTCTTCCCTTTTACTTTTGATTCATCTAATTTCGTACGAAATCCTGCTTTTTCACAAACATCAATAAACCACTTTAAAAAGCCACGTTTACGCACATCTGAATTTCTTTTCGCAAATCTTACACAGAATAGTGCAAATAAATCTTTCATAATATCTACCTCTTTTTCATAATACTAGCATTATAACATGACTTTCTATTATTGCACAAACGTTTGTGCTTTTAAGTTACTCAAGTTATAATGAATTTGAAAGGGTGAACCTGTCTTTTACAGTTCAAAAACAGTAAAGAACTATATATCCTTAATTTAAAGGCTATAATGGTTCTTTTTAATAAATATTACTGTAGTGTTACAGCAGCTTTCTTGATTTCTTTGTTAAATACTTCTTGTTTCATATAGGCTGATTTTATTTCTATTCCTAAACTTCCGCATAATTTATTAAAATCTTCTCTTACTTCATCTTCACCAGATTCCTTTGTTCGATAGGCACTATGTCCATACTTATCAATATATTTTATGAAAGCAGTTTTTTGTGATACCTCATGAATATGTAACCACCCTACATTCCATGTATTTAACACACAATTTTG
>JAVWEY010000010.1:40710-40983 GCA_036641395.1 Erysipelotrichaceae bacterium | reverse complement strand
GCTGTTATCCAAAGATTCTTACCTTGACCGCCTAATAATTCGTTTAATATTTGAGTCTTTGCCTTACTATCTGATGAACAACAGTTGTTATAGTCACGCATTAAGTCTTTTGCAAGATGCCATCTTTCTAACAGTTCCTTATCACCACAGTCATAAAGCTCTCCTGCTAACATTCTTTCTCTTTCCGTCATTTCATTACTCCCGTCATTATATTAACTTCACAAGCACTCACAAAGTTGTCCATTGTTAGAGATTATTTTATTTATTCAGTAT
>JAVWEY010000010.1:0-40700 GCA_036641395.1 Erysipelotrichaceae bacterium | reverse complement strand
AATTCTTTACTTGGTGGATTTACTACCGCAATCTTCTCACAACTTGCGAACTTTGCTTATATTTATATTGGGATTGGCATCGTTGGAATGATTCTATATTATACATTGAAACATTTCTTACCAAATCAAAATTAGCTAAAAAAAAGACTTGATGATTCAAGTCTTTTTCATGTTTATTAAGCGTGATTTGCTGAACCGAATTCTTTCATCATTTCAACTACTTTATTTTTGATTGCATCTGCACCTGGTTGTAATAATTTACGAGGGTCATAACCTTTACCTTCTAAATCTTTACCAGCTTCAACATATTTACGAGTTGCTTCAGCAAATACTAATTGAAGTTCTGTGTTAACATTAATCTTAGAAACACCTAAGTTAATAGCCTTTGCGATTTGATCAGCAGGAATACCTGAACCACC
This sequence comes from Erysipelotrichaceae bacterium, assembly GCA_036641395.1. Taxonomy (GTDB): domain Bacteria; phylum Bacillota_I; class Bacilli_A; order Erysipelotrichales; family Erysipelotrichaceae; genus JAVXTH01. Next base: position 40,281 of record JAVWEY010000010.1, on the reverse strand, counting down.
ATGTAATACTAATGGTTTACCATTTGTAGATACTTGGATTTCTCCTAAACGATCAAAGTTTAAGCCTTTCCAATCTGCAGGGTATTTTCCATGAATATTTCCAATACCAGCAGCTAAGAAATCAACACCTAATTCTGCAATTGTTGCACATTCTTTTGGATCAGCTTGTTCACCATTTGAAGTAACTCCATCTTCTGTTCCACCGATACCACCGACTTCACATTCAATTGAAATTCCTTTTGAGTGAGCTAATGCGATTAATTCTTTTGATTTTGCTTCATTCTCTTCAAAACCATAGTGAGAACCATCAAACATAACTGATGTAAAGCCTGCTGCGATACATGCTTTTGCACCATCATATGAACCATGATCTAAATGAAGAGCAACTGGAACTGTAATTCCTAAAAAGTCATGAATTTCTTTAACCATTGCGACAACATTTTTGTAACCGCACATGTATTTACCAGCACCTTCAGATACACCTAACATAACTGGTGATTTTGTTTCTTCTGCTGCTAATAAAACTGCTTTTGTCCATTCCATGTTGTTGATGTTGAAAGCACCTACTGCATAATGCCCTGCATGTGCCTTTTCAATCATTTCTTTAGCTGATACTAATGCCATAATAATTCCTCCTTTATTTACACCCTTATTCTACTTCAAAATTACCTATTTGAAAAGTCAAAAAGACTTTTTAAGAAAAATAAACGAGTAGAAAGCCCTTTCGCTCCACTACTCGTTTACATTTAGTAATCCTCAGACAAGTCCTTCAAAGTAACTTCGTCTTCTTTATCATAATCTATATCATCATTATCATCATCAATAATGAGTGCTTCAGTATCTACTACCACTTCTTTAAAAGTATGACGAGATCTTAAATCCCATTTATTTTCACCCATATGAACAAAGCGATTATCCAAAGCAATATCAGTATAAAATTGAGCAATATTATCCTCAGCTTGTTCTTCACTTAATCCCATAACTTGACTTACTTCTTCCCATAACTTTAAAAAAGTTACTTGCTTTTTCTTTTTTGACATTAAATCAAATGCTACATCAATCATTGGCTTTTTCATAATTGTCTATCCTCCTATTTAAATAACTATGCTTACTAGTCTTTGATTTTCCAAAGAATTTGAAATCCATCACTTACTTCATTATCATTCACAATGTCATATTCAACCATAACAACCTTTTCATATTTTCGGTATTTATGAGTGTATATATCAATGTTAATTACCCCATATTTATTACTTACACTACCTTGTGTTTTCTTCCCTTCAACAAAATTTAATGAAGTTATTGACTCCGCTGTTCTTATAAGTAATAATTCATCACTCTTTGCCCTCATATCAATGTGTGCTCCTCCATTATTTTCAATATAATGTAGGTTAATTTCATTGAGATTGTTTTCATATTCACTTAATCCTTGATACATAAAATAAGATTCTTTTGTATATCGATGTTTTTGTTTAACTGATATAAGTTTTTTCAAGTTATCACCACTTATCAGAAGCATTATAGCAGAATATCATAAAGGTGCAATAGGAAATTTAATATTTTTATTATTATGTTTAACAAACATCTTATTTGGGTAAATTATAGATGAGGTGAGTGTATGAAAAAAGTGGGCAAAATAATGCTTTGTTTACTACTAGGAATCATCACTGTTTTTATTGCTATCTATATCTATGCGTATTTTGATAAGTTGGAACTAAATGAAAAAAGAAATAGCATTACGTTATATGATGTTTATGGCGATATTATATATGAGAGTAATTTTAAAAAAAATATGAAATGGATAAAAATTGATAAAATTCCAGATAAAGTAAAGAACTCTTTTGTTCAAGTTGAAGATAAAAGATTTTATAATCATGTTGGATTTGATCCAATCCGGTTAGTAAAAGCATTTACAAAGAATATTAAAAGCCAAGCAATATTAGAAGGCGGTTCTACGATTACGCAACAATATGCGAAGAACTTATTTTTAAGTAATGAACAGACTCTAACAAGAAAGTTTGAAGAATTTTTCTATGCGACAAGATTAGAAATGCAATATTCAAAAGAAGAAATATTAGAAGGCTACTTAAATACTTTGTACTTTGGACATGGAATTTATGGAATTGGAAATGCGGCCCGCTTTTTCTTTGATAAGCAACTCAATAAACTAAATGTAAGCGAGATTGCAATGTTAGTAGGTATACCAAATGGGCCTGCTATTTATTCTCCCTTTATTTCAATGGATAATGCAATTAAGCGGCAACACTTAATTTTAAGTGTATTAGAAAAGAATGAAGTTATATCTAATAAAGAGTATAAACAAGCAATGAGTGAAAAACTTTCCCTTTCAAATGGAGAACAGAAAGATACGTTTGGGATAGATGAATATTATATTGATGGAGTAATATCAGAGTTAAAACAACGAGATGATATTGATTTAACTAAAGCATTACATGTATATACTTATTATGATCCTAATATTCAGAAACAATTAAATACTGCAATTCATAATCAAACTAATATAGAAGATGAATTACAAGTCTCTGGTATTATTATTCAACCCTTTACTGGTGCTATTCTATCTCTTGCGGGTGGAAAAGATTATACATTATCTCAATATAATCGGGCTTTGAATTCAAAGCGTCAAATTGCTTCAACCATTAAACCTTTGTTGTACTACAATGCTTTAGTCCAAGGATTTACACCTTCTTCTCCCTTTTTATCTGCTGAAACTAAATTCAAAATAAATGAAAATCAAGAGTATGCTCCTAGTAATTATGCAAATAAATATGCAAACAGAGATATTTCAATGATTGATGCTATCGCACTTTCCGATAATATATATGCTGTGAAAACCCATTTATTCTTAGGAGAAGAAACTTTATCAAATGCCTTACATGACTTTGGCATTGATAAAGCTAAGCCGGATGCATCGTTAGCACTTGGTACCATTGATTTATCAATATTAGAATTAGCAAAAATATATAATACATTCGCATCAGAAGGTCTTTATACTACACCATCTTTTATATCTGCTATCAGTGATGAATCAGGAGAAATCATCACAAAGCGAGAAGTCATTCCTAAGCGCTTATTACAAAGAAATGAAACACTTATCCTCAATCAACTATTAACCTCTACCTACGACCCTAAAACAGCCTATCATACGGTTCCTACCTTAATTGATTGTGCTCCTAATATCAAAGTAGCAGGTAAAAGTGGAACAAGTGAATGGGATTCCTTAATTGTTGGATATAATCCTGACTATACAATTGGTATATGGAGTGGATATGATGATAATCGTGAATTAAATAAAAAGTACTATGGTATTCCTAAAAAGATATGGAGAGATACTTGGAACTTGCTTTACAATGATTCAACAAGTTCTTGGTATCAGCCAAGTGAATCTATCATTAAAAAAATAGTTGATCCAATTAGTGGTAAAGAAGATACAAGTGGAAGTGAGTATTGGTATATGCGTACTAAAGAAGACTTAGCCCACTAAAAAACACCTCGATGAAGGTGCTAATTATTGATGAATCGGTAATGTGACAATAAAAGTAGAACCTTTACCATAAATACTATCTACTTTTATCGACCCATGATGAACATTAACAATCCATTCACAGAAGGATAAACCTAAACCAAAACTATTATCTGCTTCTTTATTTCTCGCTTCATTTACTTTATAAAAACGTTTAAATACTTTTGTTATGTCTTCTTCTTTTATGCCAATTCCTCGATCGCTAACCATTAACTTAACTTCATCTAACGTGTGTTTTAATGTTATATGTATACTACTATCTTCTGCACTATACTTAATCGCATTATCAATCAAGTTCATTAACAATCTCATTAACAATGTTTGTTCTCCCATCAATTTTAAATCTTTATCAATATCAGATAAAATATCAATGTGTTTTAAAGATGCGATTTGTTTCATTTCCTCACATACCATGTATGTTACTTCACTCATATCAACCATTTCAAAGGTAATCTTACGCTTGTTTTGATCCCCTCTTGATAGTTCTAATAATTGCGACACTAAAGCCGTCATTTGGTTTGCTTTACTCTCTATATCTAATAGAGCACGCGTAGTAATTTCATTATTATCTTGTGTTAAAGCATATTCACACTGACTTTTCATTACTGTAATTGGTGTTCTTAATTCATGTGAAACATCCGATGTAAATTGTCGCTCATCATGAAATGCTTTCTCTAATCGATCCAACATTTGATCAAATGTATTAGATAATGTAGATAATTCATCTCCATTGTCTTTTAACCCAATTCGCTTTGTAAGGTCATTACCATTTCCTATGTCACTAGCCGTTTTTGCTATTTTACCAATCGGCTTAAATGCTTTTTTCGTAATAAAATAACCACCTAATATTGCAATTAAGATAATAAATGGAATTGATACTAAAACAATCATAATAATTTGTGACATGGAAGTTGATAACTCTTGTAATGGATAAATTCCTCTAATATATAAACCATCATTTACCATAACATCATAAGTTAACCATTTCGTTTTTTCACTTGTTGTTGTATATTCTTGCCCATTGCGAAATTCCGTATTTTGAGGGAATAAATCAGGAACATCGCCTTTTACTAAACTGCCTTGATGGTAAACCAAAATAGTTATCCCTTTATCAGCAGTCTTAAAATCTTCATCAAATTCTACTTTCCCATCTTCTATTTTTATTTCATCGGCCATTTCAATCGCAACTTCTTTGCAATCATTTTCAGCTTTACTCATTAATATATTTTCAATGGAAGCACCTAAAAAAGTTAATACAATTGCCATTAGTACTACTACTAAAGTTGTATACCATATCGTAATTCTCGCTTTAATACTTAATTTCTTCATAATGATACCTTCATAACATAACCATAACCACGCATTGTATGAATTAATTTCACATCATAATCATCATCAATTTTCTTTCTTAGAAAACGAATATAAACATCAATTACATTAGAACCACTCTCATAATCATAGTTCCATATATGTTGTTCAATTTGTTCTCTACTTAATACTCTTTCTTTATTCTGCATAAAGTATTCTAATAAGGCAAATTCTTTTGAAGATAAATCAATGATTTTTCCACTCCGTTTTACAATTTTACTAACAGTATCTAAACTTAAATCGGCAATTGATAATACACTTGATACATTATTAAATTGTCTTCTTGTTAGCATTCGAATACGTGCTAACAATTCATCAAAGGCAAATGGTTTAATCAAATAATCATCCGCACCTAAATCAAGTCCTTTAACACGATCCTCAACACTATCTTTTGCCGTTAACATCATTACCACTGTTTTATTATCTTTTTCTCTTAGTATTCTTAAAAGTGATAAGCCATCTAATTTAGGAATCATAATATCTAATAAGACACAATCATATTGAGTCCCTTCAATATAATCTTTCCCATCTATCCCATTATCACAACTATCTACACTATATCCTGCTTTTTTTAATCTTTCTACTAAAATGGTACGAAGGCTTCTTTCATCTTCTACAATTAATATTCTCATATGTTTTGTCCTCCTCTTATATTATATAGTTTATTACGTTTACATTAAAGGAATATTAATTTTAAATTATTTTGTTTCTTTAATGTGTTTTTAATGTTCAAGGTATAAGATAGTAGTATCAAGAGCGATAACAGGAGGAAATATTATGAAAAAAATAGTTGCATTAATGATGATTTTATTACTTACAGGATGTGCTAGTAATTCACCTACAGAACCAAAACAAGATGCCCCTACACAAGATAAAACACAAACAGGTGAGCTTTCAAAATTAATAGAAATCACATTAGAGGAGTTAAAAGCTTTTAATGGATTAGAAACCCAACCTGCTTATATTGCAGTCGATGGTCAAGTATATGACGTAAGTGCAATCTTCACTAACGGTGAGCATCATGGCATGAAAGCAGGAGCTGACTTAAGTTCTGCATTCCATGATGAACATTCAATCGATAAATTAAAGTTAGCAAAACACGTTGGTTATTTACCAGGTAATAAACCAACTTCACTTAATCCAAGTGCAAACAAAGAACAAACTGCTCTTTTAGATGAATTGGCTACAAATAATAAAGAGGAGTTAAAAAACGATCAAGCACAAGATGACTTAAAACTAGCTTATAATAAAGGTGAAATTGATAAAGAAACTTATCAAACGAAAAAAGCAGCTTTAGAAAAAGAAGAACAAGTATTAGATGCGAAAGAAGATAAAATTGAACAACAATTAAAAGCCGCTGGTTATCAAGATAAAGATGATCATGATGATGAAGACGATGATTAGTTAATTCCTTAGAACATTCATAACGAATGTTCTTTTTTTTAGTTTAAATAAGTTTATAATAAAAACGAGGTGATTATAATGAAGAAACTTAGTAAAAAAACATATGGGATTATCTGCCTCATTTTAAGTATCTTACTTTTATGTATTCAGGTTTCCTATTATTTGATTGGAAAACCGCGAGGCTTTGAATATAAAATAGATTCACTTGAATATCTAGTTAATGAGGTTTGTCTTGGCTTGTTTATAATTTCAATGTATTTAATTATTAAAAGATTTAAAGTCTTATATCTATTAATTGGTTTTATTCTTTTAAGTATTCCTAATCTTTGTTTACTTTCGAGGTATGGTTTTAATACAAGTTCACTTGTCCAATTTGGGGAAGGATTTAAACATGAACTCATTGTGAAAATAGATAAGAAAAGCAAACAAGCATATTTATATCGGCACGAAACATTTTTATTTGCGAAAAAAGCAGAACCATTTTCTTTTCCTGTCCAAAGCAAGGTAGAAGTTAATTGGTTAACCAGTGATGTTGCATGTTTAATCTATCAATCAAGTGATCATCAAGTGCATCAATTTGTTGCTACATATGGAGATCGTGGTAGTGGCTATTCTTATTATTACGTTGAACCCTCTTTACAGGGTAAGTGGCAATCAAAAGATAAAAAAATTAAATTAGAAGTAGGTCAAAATGGTATTACCTTAACAAATGGATTACAAGACTTTAACTATAAACACGATGATAATATACAGGAGGGAACCACTTCTTTAGTCTTATCAAAACAAGGATTTCCTCAGTGGACGATTGCTTTAAATGAAGATTGCAAAATTGAAAATGATGGTCTTTTAAATAACAAGGGAACCATTACATTAATGCAGGTTTCAATTAAAAACAAAAGTTCAGTTATCCTTAAAAGTGTTGATAAGCCGTTAACGAATCGTGGAGATAATATAGAAACAACTAAAAATGAACAAGGAAGAGAAATGGTATATGAATTAAGAGATATCTTAAAAGAAGGTAAAGACTTAAAACATTTCACTTCAAATCAAACAATCGTGAAAGTCGAAACTACAAGTGAAGATTTGTTTATGGTTGCGCGTCTTGCACGTGAAGAGATGGATAAACAATATGCTATTAATGGCTGTGATAGTGATGTAACCATTACTAAGATTAAAATACTTGCTGGTGATGACCAAGATTATTTAGCTCAAATAAATGCGACAGAAACGGCTACATGTGGTGAAACCAGTGAAGGAGAAACAGTCAATTTTGAATGGAAGTATCGAATTATGAAAGGTGATAATACATATCTTGCCACCAGGGTTATGTTTGGTGTTAAAGAAGATTATGGTATAAAGAAATTAAAGGAACCAAAGCAACTTGTTACTACAGGTAATGAAGCTTATCACTTCATGGTTCCCGGTATAAAAACAAATCATTAGAAACTTTTTTCACAAGTTTTTATCAAGATTTGTTTCCTTTATTACAAATAATAAACTATTTTATTAAAAAGCCAGCAAAGCCTAAAGACTATACTGACCATTTTTTAATTTTCAATTTATATCTTTATTTTTTGAATAATCTTTCGTAATTCTCTTTCATTGCTTGTTTTGCTTCTTCTTCTCCAACACCTTTTAACTCACATACTTTTTTAAATGTATGAACAACATTCTTTGGTTCATTCTGTTGCCCACGAAGTGGATGTGGTGTTAAATAAGGGGCATCCGTTTCCACAAAGATACGATTCATCGGTACGATCGGAGGCACATCCGTTAAGCCTCTTGCATTTTTAAAAGTTAATGGACCCGCAAATGAGATATACATACCTAAATCCAATACAATTTTTGCCGTTTCTACACTTCCACTAAAGCAGTGCATAATTCCACTTGTTTTCATATGTTGTTTTAAGATTGCCAAAGTATCTTGAGTTGCATCTCGCATATGAATTAAGATAGGTTTATCTAATCGATTGGCAAGTTCAATCTGGCGTATAAAACCTTCTTTTTGAAGTTCTTTATGTTCTTTATCCCAATAATAATCTAAACCAATTTCACCAATTGCTACAACATGGTCATCTTGCGCTAAGACTTCTAATTCTTCAAAATCCTGTTTCGTTAAATCTTGCATATCTACTGGAAATAAACCAACTGCAATATCAATCATTCCCGGATATTTATTTGATAAAGCAATTGCTTTCTCACATTGCTCTCGAGTAAATGAAATTGCCAAAATCTTTTCAACACCATTTCGCTTCGCATTTTCAATTATTTCATCCGCACGTTCAAATAATTCGTCACATGTAATATGTGCATGAGTATCAATAATACCTGCCACTTTAATCCTTCTTTCTTATTTGCCTAGACAAAAGTTTGAGAATAATGTATCTAATAGATCCTCTCGATGAACTTCTCCTAAGATCTCTTTTAACGATGTATATGCTTCTTGAATGTCAATTGTAACTAAATCTAATTCATATCCTTGATTCATAGCTTGATATGCATTCATCATGGCATCTTTTGCTTTCATCATCAATGCAATTTGACGATCATTCGCAAGCGTAGGTTCATGAAGCACAATTAAATGCTGATCATATAAGCGATGAATCTCTTTAATTAATTGTGATATCTGATTCTGGGTAGCTGATATTGATATACCATCATGATTCAATGTTTTTTGATCTTCTTTATTATAAACAATAATTCTTGTTTTATCTTTCGTAAGTTCTAATAACTCTTGGTCCTGTTCATCTAAATCACGAGAACTATCTAACACTACAATAACTAGTTGTGCCTGTTCAATTGCTTTTAAGGAGCGTTCAATCCCGATTTTCTCGATAGTATCTTGAGTTTCTCTTATTCCCGCTGTATCAATTAAATGTAGAGTTATATTTTCTAAACGAATACTTCCTTCAACAATATCTCTCGTAGTTCCTGCAATTGAACTTACAATTGCTTTATCTTCTTCCAATAAAGCATTTAATAAACTACTTTTCCCTACATTCGGTTTTCCAATAATAGCTGTTTTAATTCCTTCCTTTACAATCTTACCACTTTCACTTTTCTTTAATATCTCATCAATTTCTTTTAACCAATGTTTTGCTTTAGGTAGTAAAACATCATTAGTTAATTGAATAACATCATCATATTCTGGATAATCAATATTAACTTCAATGTTTGCGACAATATCCAAAACTTCTTGAATTAACGGATCTAGAAGTTTACGAACACTACCTTGAATTCCTTGTATTGCTAGGGAAGCATTCGCTGCTGCTTTTGCTTCTATGATATCATTAATCGCTTCCGCTTGGGTTAAATCAATTCTTCCGTTAAGAAATGCTCGACGAGTAAATTCACCTCGATTTGCAAGCCTTGCCCCATTTGCTAAACATAATTGTAGAATTCTACGTGTTACATAAGTTCCACCATGACAATTTATTTCAACAATATCTTCTCTGGTAAAAGTTTTAGGTGAGCGAAAAACAGAAATCATAACTTCATCAATTACCTCATTCTTTTGAGGATCAATGATATGGTCATATGTAATGGTATGACTAGTTATCTTCATAAGATCATTCTTACACAGTTTATTCGCAATCGTGATCGCATCATCACCACTTATTCTTACAATTGAAATTGCTCCATCTGCAAGTGCGGTTGAAATTGCTGCTATTGTATCTTGTCCCATGAAATCACTCCTCGTTTATGTACCCATTATATCATCGATTATCAACCACCACAAATGAAACAAATTACACGTTACATAAAAAAAGCATGCTTTAACACATGCCTTATAAAGTTTAATTGATTGGAATGAATTTCTTCTCTTCTTCTTTTTTAGTACTTTGTTTTGGTAGACTAATCTTAAGTTCACCATTTTCAAAATTTGCTTTAATATCCTCTTGTTGTGTTTGCTCACCAACAAAGAAACTTCTTGAACAAGAACCACTATAACGTTCTTGACGAATAACATTTCCTTCTTTGTCTTTTTCATCTGTTTCCACATTACGAGTAGCTGATACATTTAAGTATCCATCTTTTAAATCAATCTTGATATCCTCTTTTTTGTAACCGGGCAGTTCCATATCAAACAAATAATTTCCATCTTTCTCTTTAATATCAGTTTTCATGGATCCACTGTTGTTTGTCGCAAGGAATGGTTCGTAAAAAATATCGTCGAATACATTGTCAAATGCTCTTAAGCCTGGTAGGAATTTCATAAACATCGCCTCTTTTTCTTTTATTCATAAATCATATCGTTTTGAAATTACTCCCTAATCAAGGTGTTATCCTTGATTACAGTCATATTATATCACGATATTTAGCACTGTCAATAGGTGAGTGCTAAATTATTATTGTGAAATTATGTGACAATTATCTTTTAGTATTTATAAGGGTTCATGTTATAATATTCAAAATGAAATGAGGAATTTTATGAAGGTAAATGATAGCATAATTCAGGCATTTATTAATGATAAAGAGATTGATAAATGCATATATAATCAAATAATTGAAGGTAAAGACTTATTTACACAACCAGATTATAAACGCAAGGAAGTAGTGATTGAATTAAATAAGCAAGTAAATGAAACGATTGAATCCTTTTCGCTATTTAATTCATCGCTAATCAAAAAACTGTTTCCTAGTTATGAAGCCATTTTAAAACAACTTATTATTATGCCACTAGTTGGTGTAACTCCGCCTTTAGATCTTTTTAAGTTAGAACTTAATCATCAATCTATTTTGATAATTGATTTACAACAAGTAGCGAATTATAGTCATGAAATAGATAAGATGATGTATATCATTATAAATTTTATTACCCAGGAAATAGTAAGATTATGTATTGAAACTGACTATCCAAAAAATGCGACTCTAAATTATACTGATAAAATGAGTTATCTTGTATTTAGTGAAGGACTAATCAGTTATATTAGTTGGGGAAATGATTATCGTAATTATCAATTAATCACTCAAAAATATGCTGAGAAACGTGGAATGAACTTTATGAAACTATCTCAAGCAATGGAAATTAAAGAAGAATACTTTCAAACAAAATTATTAAATATGGCAACACAAGGAGAATTCTGGGATCGATTTGGTATCATTGCCGGTATGTTTTTATGGGATATAATCGGTGATGAAGAAAAAGAAGAAGGAATACTTCAAGCATATAAAAACGGGTGGAAATCATTTATACCTAAATCAGATGAAGAAAGGAACCAATAAGGTTCCTTTTCTATTAATGATTAATTGGATTTTTTCTTTCTTCTACTTTATATAAATTATCAAAACCAAATAGTTTATATAAAATCATGATGATAATTAACGCCAATAAACATGCCACTACTACATAACCAACTTCCAAACCTAGATGCTGAAGTTGTGAATAATCTCGATGAGTTTCAAGTTCTGGCATTAAAAATAACACTGAAACAAAGGCAAAGATATTGCATAGCCAAGCATTCAATTTAGGTTTAATTCTTAGCCTATGCTCACATTCTTTTTCAATTTTACCACTGATCGCATGGTATTTAATTTCACATCCACATACTGGACATTTAGTTTTCTGAATAAACATAATCTTCCTCTTTTCTTAAAATTGTTTCCTTTTTGTCGTTGCTGGAATATTTAGTATATCACGATATTTCGCTACGGTTCTTCTTGAGATTTTAATATTTTCTTTCTCTAACAAAGTAACAATGCAAGCATCGCTTAATGGTTTTTTCTTATCTTCATTTTTGATTAATTCAATTATTTTTAATTGAACCTCATTTGAAGATTCCCCACTTTCTAATTTTGATGTAAAGAAAAATTTTAAAGGTATCATTCTTTGATTAAACTCCATATATTTATTAGCAATTGATCTAGAAATGGTAGATTCGTGAATACCAATCTCCTCAGCAATTTCTTTCATAGTAAGTGGCAATAATTGAGCATTATTTAGGAAATATCCTTGTTGTTTTCTGACAATACAATCACTAATAGCAAATAATGTTCGATTTCTCTTTATCATACTATCAATTAATAATTCCGCTTGTTTCATATGTTTCGCTAAGTATTTTATAATTGCTTCATCTTTTGTGTTCTTATATTGTTGATTAATTCGTAGATCATATTGATCAGATAACAATCTTATTTTAATTTCATTATCATCCAAATATACTTTAATATCCGGTTCTATTGTTACAGATGCACTAGCATATCGATATCCTGGTTTTGGATCTAACTTCTTGATTAAAGCTACCGCTTGATTAATTTCTTCCAAAGGCTTATGTAAACGTTCTGCAATTAATGGTAATTTATTTTCTGATAATAAAGTTAGATATTCATAAACAATATCGATTGCGGTTAATACATATTCATTTTTTAAATTACTAAGTTGGATAATTAAGCACTCACTTAAGCTTCTTGCGCAAACACCGTATGGTTCAAAGGTTTGAATAATATTAATCATTTCTTCTACTTCATCTTCATTACAATTTGTTAACATGGCTATGTCTTTACTATCCATTCTTAAATATCCATCTGGATCTAATGAATTAATAATAAATTCACCTAATTGCTCATTTATATCTTTATGATATGTATTACATTGCCTTAATAAAACATCCGTTAACCGTTCTTCTTCTACAATGTAATTCATCATTAAATCAAACCCATCTTCTCTGCGTTTTGATTGCAAACTATACACTTCATAATTTGCTTCTAAAACAGGATTAATTTCTAATTCTTCAATTATTGTATCTAAAAGATCAGCAGTATTCATCTCTAAGACCTTAAGTGAATATTGTTGTTTTATTGATAATGTTTGATTTTGTAAGAGTTTCTGCTTTATAGTATTTTCTAATTTCATATAATTCCTTTTCTTTCTTGCTTATTATAACATATTAAATCGTATCATTTAAACTTTACAAAAAAAAAGAAAACACATAATTATGCTTTCTCTAAATTAAAATAAACAAATAACATCCGATCTTTTCCGCTCATATCTTTAATTACTTCTGCTTTCGCTTCTGGGAAATAATCATGAACAAGTTTCAATAAAGGTTCTTTTTGATTCCAACCCATTTCAAATGCCATCATCGCTCTTTCTTTTAAAACTAGTGGTGCTTGTTCAAAGATAATACGATAGAACTTTAACCCATCTTCTCCTCCAAATAAAGCAATATGAGGTTCAAAATCTTTTACACTGGATTCTAAACTTTCTTCTTGTGGAATATAAGGTGGATTTGAAATCAATATATCTATTTTTAACTTACAATCAATTAATGGCTTAACCATATCGCCTACAGTACATGCAATCATTGCCCCATTCTTTTTCGCATTACGATTGGTTACGGCAATTGCTGCTTCACTAATATCAGTTGCGATGATATTAAGCGATGGTTCTTCTTTTTTCAAAGAAATGGCAATTGCTCCACTTCCAGTACCAATATCCGCAACAATGACATTTTCTGTTTCTTTAAAATGTTCATCAAATGCAGCTAGTACATAAGAAACAAGTTCTTCAGTTTCAGGTCGTGGAATTAAAACATCTTCATTTACTTCAAACTGATAACCATAAAACCATTCAAAACCTAAAATATGTGCTAAAGGCTCATTGTTTTCTAAACGAGCAATTCCATTAAGAAATTTTTCTTTACATTCCTCGTCCATCGTTTGATCAAATTCTAAATATAAATTATGTGCTTCCATTCCCGCAAGTTCAAGCATTAACATAAAAGCTGCTTGTTCTCCACATTCTGCATTTGTTAATCTTTTCTCTGCTGCTTTTAATACTTCAGAATAACTACTCATCTTATTTACCCGCAAGTTTTTCTTGTTGCTCTGCACTTACTAAAGCATCAAATAAATCTTGAAGACGACCTTCCATAACTCGATCTAATTGATTAACATTATAACCAATGCGATGGTCTGTAATACGGTTTTGTGGATAGTTATAAGTTCTTATCTTTTCCGAACGATCGCCCTTACCAATTTTACTACGACGTTCATTTCCTGCTTCTTCTTCTATTTTACTTTGATGTGCTTCATAAACACGGGAACGAATACTCATCATCGCCGTTGCCCTATTTTCATGTTGAGAACGTCCATCTTGACATTTAACGCTTATTCCAGTTGGTTTATGAGTAATACGAACTGCTGAATCAGTTTTATTAACGTGCTGTCCTCCAGCTCCACTTGAACGCATTGTTTCAATTTCTAGATCATTCATATCAATATCAAAATCATCTTCTTCAATTTCCGGTGTAACTAAAACAGTAGCCGTAGATGTATGAATACGCCCTTGTGATTCCGTCTTAGGTACTCTTTGTACACGATGACTTCCTGATTCAAATTTTAGTTTTCCATAGACACCATCACCTTTAACCATAAAGGAAATTAATGAAAAACCACCAGCTTCTGCATCCGCCATTTCCATTGTTTCAATCTTCCACCCAATACTCTCTGCATATTTTGAATACATACGGAATAAATCACCAGCGAAGATATTACCTTCATCGCCTCCCGCAGCTCCTCGTATTTCAACAATCGCATTATGAGAATCGTTTGGATCTTTAGGAATAAGTAATAGTTCTAATTTACTTAAATAGCCTTCAATCTGTGGTTCTAACTCTTCTATTTCCATTTTAGCCATTTCTTTTAATTCTTTGTCATTCTCTTTTAATAATTCATTTGCTTGGTCCAACTGTTTCGATAATTTCTTATACTCTTCATATGTTTCAACTACTTGACTTACTTCAGCCTGTTCTTTGCCAAGTTTAGCCATTGTACGATTATCTTTCGCAACATCTGGATCCATCATCATATCATTTAATTCATGATAACGATTCACTAGACCTTCTAACCTTTCAATCATAACACTCATATTATTTCCTCCTAATTCTCATCATTCCATTTTAAATTCAATTCACATTCTTCAAAGCATTTTGCTTTTGGCTTCTTTTCAACTTGGTGACAGTGACGACATCTCGCTTCATAACTTTCGGATGCTCCCACTAAGATAAGTGGATCATCATAACGAGCAGGCACATTATTAACTAAACGCTGTGTTCGTGTAGCTGGTGCCCCACATACGGTACACACTGCCGTAAGCTTTGTGACAAACTCAGCCATCGTAATTAGTTTGGGCATAACCCCAAAAGGTAAACCTCTAAAATCCATATCAAGACCCGCTACCATTACCCGCTTTCCTTGATCGGCATAATGTTCACAGATACCAACAATTTCTTCATCAAAAAATTGTACTTCATCAATCGCAATTACATCAACACTATCATCTATATATTGAATGATCTCACTCGCCTTGCTAATTGCATAACTGTTCACACTGCTTCCTGCATGAGAAACAACATTCTTATCATTATAACGATTATCAATTTTCGGTTTGAAAACAACGATTTTTTTCTTCGCATATCCTAACACTTTAATACGACGAATCAACTCTTCCGTCTTACCTGCAAACATACAACCTGATATAACTTCAATCCAACCTTCACGATATGTTCGATACATAAAAGCAATCCTCCTACAACTTAACTCTATTATACCAAAAAAATAAGGACCTCTCAGTCCTTATTTTCTTTTTTTTACTTAATTCCGTATTTTTTGTTGAATTTCTCGATTCTACCTTGAGCTGCTGCGAAACGCTGTCTTCCTGTATAGAAAGGATGGCAATTAGAACACGTATCAACTTTAAGTTCTTTACTGGTAGATCCTGATTCAAACTCAGCTCCACATGAAGCACATTTTACAACGATTTTGTGGTATTCTGGATGAATATCTTTTTTCATTTGATTTCTCTCCTTCCGCCTTAGATTCTTTTATATCTTTTAATCTAAAGTAAGTGCTATATCATTATAGCATAAGTCTTTCAATATGCAATCATTTTTTATTTCAAAATTTCGAGCAATTCATCCCAACTATTTTCATTATAGCAAAGCAATTTAACTACTTAAAACAAACCATGTCACATATCCTTAATGAATATCATAGAAAGTTATAAGCTTCTCAATACTCATTTCATCTCTTTCTTTACCTTCTAAAATATTCACAATCTTTCCATCTTGTAAAATGATTGTTTTATTACCATAAGATAGCGCTTGTTTAAGATTATGAGTAATCATCATTGTCGTTATCTTGCTTCTTTTAATAATTGTATCGGTTAAATCCATGACTTGCAAAGCCGTCTTAGGATCCAATGCAGCCGTATGTTCATCTAACATTAATAATTTGGGAGGAGTAATCGTCGCCATTAATAAAGTTAATGCCTGTCTTTGCCCTCCAGATAATAAACCAACTTGGCTTTGCATTCGTTCTTCTAAACCTAAATTTAACTGTTTTAAACACTCATAAAAGAAATTATGATCTTGTTTAGATATTCCTTTTTTAAAGACAGAATACTTATTGTGACAATAAGCTAAAGCTAAATTCTCTTCAATCGTTAGATGAGGAGCTGTGCCTTTCATTGGATCTTGAAATAATGTTCCAATGTAACGAGAACGTTTATGTTCATCCATATAGGTTATATCAATATCATCCAACATTATCTTTCCACCAGTTATCTCTACTTCACCACATATTGCATGTAATAGCGTACTTTTACCTGCTCCATTACTTCCCAAAACACTTACAAAATCACCATCTTCTAATGTCAGTGATAAGGCTTTTAATGCATCTCTTTCATCTGGGGTATTTTTATGAAATGTTACTTTAACATTCTCTAATTTAAGCATGATGTTTCCTCACTTTTTGATATGTTTCTTTTATACTTGGTAATGAAATTGCGACTACCACCAAAACCGCGGAAAACAGTTTTAAATCACTAGGTGATAACCAAGTCATTAAAGCAATTGTTAATAAAGTACGATAAATAACAGAACCAAAAACAGCTGAACAAAGTGATACTTTTAAACTATGATTTCTAAATACAGCTTCCCCTATAATAATTGAAGCAAGTCCAATTACCATCATTCCAATCCCCCCTGACACATCAGCAAATTGTTGATATTGGGCAAGAATACCCCCTGATAATGCCACCAAAGCATTGGCAATCGCTAAACCAATCATCTTCATGGCATCGGTATTAATTGAACTGCTCTTAACCATTGCTTCATTATCTCCTGTAGCTCGAATACTTAATCCAAGTGAGGAATGCATAAATAAATATATAATTATCAAGGTAATTAAAACTAATAAAATAATTAATAACAAACTCATATACGGAGTATCCGTTATCTTTGTAAAGATTGTTTCATATTGTGCGAGTGGTAAATTCGGTTTTCCATCCATAATCCTAAGGTTAACCGAATAAAGAGCACTCATTGTTAGAATACCAGCAAGAATAACTTGAATCTTTAGTTTTGTATGCAAGAATCCTGTGACAATTCCAGCTATTGCTCCTGCTAGGAATGCGAATATTATGCCAAGAGCAGCTTGTCCATTCATACATAAAACAGCTGAGACACAACATCCTAAGGTAAAACTTCCATCTACACTTAAATCAGGAATATTTAATACACGAAAAGAGACATATATCCCAAGTGACATAATCGCATAGATTAGTCCTAACTCAATCGCTCCTGTTATAATCGATAAATTCATCTTATTTACCCATCATTACTAAATTCTTGTTTTTTAAAATTGATTCAGGTAATTTAATATTTAATTCTTTCATTACTTTTTTGTTTACATAAATATTTAAATCTTCTTTAAAAACTCTTACTGGAATTTCTTTCACATCTTTCCCTTTAAGAATTTCATCTACCATATTAGCGGTTTCTTTTCCTAGTCGCTTATAATCAATTCCAACACTAGCAAAACCTCCATCTTGAACCATTGAATCTGCACCGGTATATAAAGGAACTAATGCATCTTTGCATACTTTCGCAAGTGAAGGCATTGCAGTAGCAATTGTATTATCATTCGGTGCGAAAATAGCATCACATTTACTTACTAGAATATCAGCAGCTTGTTTAACTTCACCACTACTTGTAATCGGAGAAACATTTA
Organism: Erysipelotrichaceae bacterium; assembly: GCA_036641395.1. Lineage (GTDB taxonomy): Bacteria > Bacillota_I > Bacilli_A > Erysipelotrichales > Erysipelotrichaceae > JAVXTH01. The sequence continues at coordinate 21,953 of JAVWEY010000010.1, read as the reverse complement.
TTTCAATGTTCTTTTCCTTACAAAACGCTTTTGCTTTCTCTAAATTAGATATTGAATTTGCTTCACTACTATTATAAATAAATCCAATTGTTTTTATATTCTCATTTAATTGTAAAGCCAAAGATAATATTTGATCTACTTGAATTTCATCACTTGTTCCTGTAATATTCAAATTCGGTTTATTTAAATCATCAATTAACCCTGCACCAATTGGATCAGATACAGCTGAAAATACAACTGGCATATGTTTTCGATAATTCGCTGCTGCTTGTGCCGTAGGCGTTGCAATTGCGACAATTACATCCATTTTATTCCCATCAAATTTCTGCATAATTGAGTTTAAAGTTGACTGATCATTCCCTGCATCTTTATATTCAATTTCTGCTTTATCATCATATCCTAATACTTTCATTTGTTTCTTAAAACTATCTCGAATTGTATTCAAAGAACTATGTTCGACGATTTGCGCAACCCCTATTTTATATTTTGCATCATCCTTTGATTCATTTCCACATCCACATAATATACAAGCACTTAATAGTGCACATCCCATTAATTTAAATTTCATTTTGAAATTCCTCTCTTTCATTTATATTTATTTCTTGCATCTGATATGGCTTGCTTCGCCATAAATACGTGATTCTTAGGATCACAAGACCACCTCCTCTATACAAAAAAACACTTGTCCAAAAGAATTACTTCTCAGGACAAGTGTTTATATTTACACCTGCGGTACCACCTGTATTGATGTCTTAAAAAACATCCACTCATTTCAAGATGCCAACACATCTCTAGTTCTTAACGCGAACACACGTCTTTCGCTACTATGATTACTCATTTCACGAAATCCCTCCAAAGTCCATTTACAAGTTCGCATTTCTGTTTAGATTCCATCATCCTAAACTTTCTATAAGCGCGTAAGTTGTTTTATCTCTTCATCTAAGGTTTTTTAAACTATATCACTATAAATAATGCCTGTCAATCATCGATTTTTTTGATTTTAGTCTTGTACTTCTTCTCTCCATATTTTAGCGCCTAATTCACTTAACTTACCATCTAAGTTTTCATAACCTCGATCAATATGATAAATCTCATGAATTTCAGTAATTCCATCTGCAATTAAACCGGCAATTACTAAGCATGCTCCACATCTTAAATCAGTGGCAACAACTTGTGCACCCGATAATTTAGTCGGTCCGTTAATCATTGCGCTAGGAGTCATAACTGCGATATTAGCACCCATTTTATTCAATTCTTGGCAATGTTTAAAGCGTTCTGTATAAATTGTTTCCGTTATAATAGATTGTCCTGTAGCCTGCGTTAATAATGCCGTAAGCGGTTGCTGGATATCTGTTGCAAAACCTGGGTAAGGAAGTGTCTTGATATCCGTTGCAACTAACACATTGTCTTTTCTTCTAACGGTTACCTTATCAATATCAACTTCTAAATCAATCCCGATTTCTTGTAGTTTACTTAACAACGATTCTAAATGTTGCGGTATAATATTTTCAATCGTTACTTCTTGAGCTGCTGTTGCTGCCAATACAATATAAGTTGCCGCTTCAATGCGATCTGGTATAATTTCATGGAAACAACCACCTAAGTGATCTACTCCATCAATCGTAATAACATTGGTACCAACTCCACGAATTTTAGCACCCATTTTATTTAATAAAGTCGCAACATCAATAATTTCTGGTTCTTTTGCGGCATTTTCAATTATTGTTCTGCCTTTGGCATAAACTGCTGCCATCATAATATTTAGCGTAGCTCCAACACTTGAAATATCTAAGAATACTTTATTACCAATTAATTCTTTTGCCTCAATAATATAAGAGCCATGATCATAAGTAACACTTGCACCTAATGCTTCAAATCCCTTCAAGTGTAAATCAATGGGACGAGGTCCTAAATAGCATCCACCTGGCATCTTCATTTCCACATAACCATATTTACCTAATAATGCTCCCATAAAATAATAAGAAGCTCTTAGTTTACTAACTGCATCTTGTGTCATTGGTTTATTTTTCATATGAGTGGGATCAATAATAATATGATCCTCTGCTTTAAAAATAACTTCAACACCTAAATCACGAAGTAACACTGCAAGCGATGCCACATCTGAAATATTAGGAACACCACAAATTGTAACTGGACCATTGGCAAGTATTGCTGCCGGTATTAATGCTACCGTGGCATTCTTTGAACCTGATATTTTAACGGTACCATTTAATTTATGGCCACCCTCTATTTTTATAACTTCACTCATTTGATAATCTCCTTCCAATTTTACTTTCATATTACTTTAATGCCCATGTATTATAATTCATTTATTGAAATATAACCACAAATATTTATCTTCTTATTACATTAATTATCTATATGCATTTTACCATACCCTTCAATGTTTTTGTGTAATTTTCATAATAATTATCACTTTATTATAAAATTTACTGTATCTTTAATAGGATTACCATTTTTATCATATTTAATTTTATTTTTTTGATTATTTATAACTAAATTCATCGCGTATCTGGTATAATTACAAAAGAGTTTGCTTAAGCTTGGAGGGAAAGACATGAAAGAAAAAGCATTTGACAATGATTTATATTTAAAATTACAATCTGAACAGATTCGTAAACGCATTTCATCTTTTGACAATAAACTATACTTGGAATTTGGTGGAAAACTTTTTGACGATCATCACGCTTCTCGTGTTTTGCCCGGATTTTTACCTGATAGTAAATTAAAGATGTTATTAACGCTTAAAGAACAAGTTGAGATTATTATTGTAATCAACTGTAGTGATATTGAGAAGAATAAAGTAAGAAGTGATTTAGGTATTTCTTATGATGTTGAAGTATTAAGACTAATTGATGCCTTTCGTGGTGTTGGTTTGTATGTTGGTAGTGTAGTTATTACTCAATACAACAATCAAAGTGCTGCTGATACTTTTAAACACCTATTAGAGAACCTTGGTATTAAAGTAGCTCTACATTATACGATTAGTGGTTATCCCAATAATATTCCATTTATTGTATCCGATGAAGGATATGGAAAGAATGAATTTATTGAAACAACAAAACCACTAGTTGTAGTAACCGCACCTGGTCCTGGTAGTGGAAAAATGGCAACTTGTTTATCACAGCTTTATCATGAACATAAACGTGGTATTAAAGCTGGATATGCGAAATTTGAAACTTTTCCAATATGGAATCTTCCATTGAAACATCCAGTAAACCTAGCTTATGAAGCTGCTACTGCAGATTTAAATGATATTAATATGATTGACCCCTTTCACTTAGAAGCCTATGGCCAAGCAGCGGTTAATTATAACCGCGATGTGGAAATTTTCCCTGTACTTAATACAATGTTTGAACGAATCTTAGGAAGTAGTCCATATAAATCGCCTACCGATATGGGTGTTAATATGGCTGGTAAGTGTATTATTGATGATGACGTCGCAATACGTGCTAGTCGTGATGAAATCATTCGCCGTTATTATCAAGCATTAGTTGATTATAAAATAGGTGCGATTGGTGAACAAACAATTGAGAAAATTGAAATTGTTATGTCACAAGCAAATACAGCGCTTGAAGAACGTAAATGCGTTGCACTTGCCAATAAAAAAGCTGAACTTACCGGTTCACCTGCTGTTGCGATTGAATTATGCAATGGACAAATTGTAACTGGTAAAACAAGTTCCTTGTTAGGTGCAAGTGCTGCTGCATTATTAAATGCACTTAAAGTACTTGGTAATATAAATGATGATATTCCTTTAATATCACCAAGCATTATTGAACCAATTCAAAAATTAAAAACAGAATCACTGGGAAACAATAACCCGCGTCTACATAGTGATGAAGTATTAATCGCTTTATCAATTAGTGCTACAACTAATCCTTTATCACATTTAGCTCTTCAACAATTATCTAAATTAAAAGATTGTGAAGCTCATAGTTCTGTGATTTTATCGGAAGTAGATAAAAATGTGTACCGTAAATTACATATGAATTTAACATGTGAACCACAATATCAAACGAAAAAGCTATATCATCGATAAGTATCAAAGCTATAAGGTAAATCCTTGTAGCTTTTTTATTATAGAATAAAAAAAGAAGAGTGGTTAAACTCTTCTTGATTATCTAATGTTTAAAATGGCGAACACCAGTATAAACCATTGCGATATTATGAGCATCGCATACATCAATTGAATCTTGATCGTGTATCGATCCCCCTGGTTGAATAATAGCAGTTACCCCAGCTTTAATTGCTGCTTCACAAGTATCACTCATTGGGAAATATGCATCGGATGACATAACAGAACCTTTTGCTTTTTCTTTAGCTTGTTCAATCGCTATATTAGCAGCACCAACACGATTCATCTGTCCTGCACCTACACCAATTGTCATATTATTTTTAACTAAAACAATTGCATTTGATTTTACATGTTTTACCGCTTTCCAAGCAAACATTAATTGTTCCATTTCTTCACTCGTTGGTTTGCGTTTTGTAACGCACGTCAACTCATCTTCTTTTACCATTTTAGAGTCAATATCTTGAACTAATAAACCATCATTTACATTTGTTACTTTATATAATGTATTAACAGATAAGTTTGTATCTAATTTTAATAAACGAATATTTTTCTTTTTCATTAATAATTCTAGCGCTTCTTTATCATAATCTGGTGCAATGATAATCTCTAAGAACATCGTTGATAGTTTTTCCGCAATTTTCATGCTCACTGGTTCATTGAAGGCAATAATACCACCAAAGATTGAAATAGGATCTGCATCAAAGCATTTTTCCCATGCTTCCTCAATTGTAGTACCACTACCAATACCACATGGATTCATATGTTTTAAACCAACTGCAGTTGGTTTACCTGCATAATCTTTTAAAATTTCAATCGCAGCATTTCCATCTTGAATATTATTGTAAGATAATTCTTTACCATGTAATTGAAGAGCATTGGCTAATGAATATTTAGGATTCATATTTTTATAGAAAGCCGCACTTTGATGTGGGTTCTCTCCATAACGTAAATCTTGAACTTTATCATATGTAATCGTAAACTTCTCTGGGTATTTCTCACCTGTGCGTTTTGTTAGATAATCTGCGATCATAGCATCATAACTTGCCGTTAATCGAAATACCTTAGCTGCTAAGTATTCTCTTGTCGCAAGTGTTGTTTCTCCATTTGCTTTTAGTTCTTCAATAATCTTAGAATAATCTTCAGGATCACAGATAACTGGAATACTCTTATAATTCTTTGAAGCACTTCTTAACATGCTCGGTCCACCAATATCAATATTTTCAATTACTGTTTCATGACTTACGCCTTCTTTTAATACTGTTTCTTTAAATGGGTATAAGTTTACACAAACTAAATCAATATAATCAATATTTAAATCATGTAATTGTTTAACATGTTCTGGGTTATCTCTTACACATAATAAAGCTCCATGAACATTAGGGTGTAATGTTTTTACACGTCCATCCATTATTTCTGGAAAGCCAGTAATCTCTGAAATTCCAATTGTTTTAATACCTGAATTTTCTAATGCCTTTTTTGTTCCTCCGGTTGAGATAATTTCATAACCTAATGAAACTAATTCACTAACAAATTCAACTAAATTAGATTTATCTGATACACTTACTAATGCTCTTTTCATGATAATTCCTCCTCAATAAGTTTACACACTTTTTTTATAACTTTTGGAAACATTTTATACTCTAGCGCATGGACATGTTCTTCTAAGGTTTCTAGTGACCATGTAGGATCTATCTGAATTTTTTCTTGATGAATGATTTCTCCTGTATCAATTCCTTCATCAATATAATGAACTGTAACTCCGGTTGTTTTAACTTTTGCTTCATAAGCATCTAGAATGCTTTGTTTACCAGGAAATTGAGGTAAATAAGCTGGGTGTAAATTAATAATTCGATGTTTATAAGCACTCAGTAATAATGGTGAAATGATTCTCATATAACCTGCTAGTACAATTAAATCAACTTTGCACTCTTTTAATACTTTTAATACTTCGCTTTCATAAGCTTGTTTATTAGGGTAATCTTTAAAATTTACCACATGACATGGAATTGAAAGACGTTTCGCTCGCTCAATTGCATAAGCTTTATTATTATCACAAATTAGCGTAGCACATAATCCATTTGGGATATCTTCATTATTAATATGCTGGATGATATTCTCAAAGTTTGTACCACTTCCACTTGCGAAAATGGCAATTCTTACCATACGAGTTCGACACTACCTGAGCGCGTAACTTCACCAATTACATATGCTTTTTCATTAATTTGGGCAAGATATTCAATTGTTTTTTGTGCATCTTTTGAATCAACTGCTAATACAAAACCAATTCCCATATTGAAGACATTATACATTTCTTTGTTTTCTACCTTACCAACTTTTTGCATTAAGTCAAAAATTGGTAAATGCGGATAAGTGTTTGTATCAATCTTAACTCCTTGATTTTCTTTCAACATTCTAGGAACGTTTTCATAGAAACCGCCACCGGTAATATTACAAGCACCATGAATATCAATCTTATCAAATAAGTGTTTCATAGCTTTTACGTATAATTTTGTTGGTGTCATTAATTCCTCACCAAGTGTTTTACCCAACTCAGGTACTTGTTGATGTAAATCCATACCACCATCTTTTAATAATATTTTACGAATTAAAGAAAAACCATTCGAGTGACATCCAGTACTTGGAATACCAATTAAAGTATCACCAATACTTACTTTAGAACCATCAATGAATTTACTCTTTTCAACGGCACCAACACAGAAACCTGCAATATCATAATGATTTTCATCATACATATCTGGCATCTCTGCGGTTTCTCCGCCAATTAAAGCACATTCACTTTCAACACAGCCATCAGCAACCCCTTTAACAATTTGTTCAATGCGGGTTGGAACATTCTTTCCAACAGCAAGATAATCTAAGAAGAAAATCGGTGCTGCTCCTTGAGCTAAAACATCATTAACACACATTGCAACTGCATCAATACCAATTGTATCGTGTTTATTCATTTCAAACGCTAGCATCAACTTTGTTCCTACTCCATCCGTTCCACTTACTAATACTGGTTCCTTATAACCTAATGCCGAAATATCAAAGGTACCTCCAAAAGCACCAATTGAATCAACCGCTCCTTTAATTTTAGTACGAGCAACATGTGATTTAATTAATCGAACGGATTCATACCCTGCTTGTAAATCAACACCTGCTTCTCGATAAAGATTTGATTTGCTTATTTCACTCATGATTAATCCTCCCTTTTCAAAATTTTTGCCAAAGAATATAAATTTGTTGGATATTGACCACTGAAACATGAAACACATAAATCGGTTGTATTAAATGCTTTTGACATTGATTCAATTGATAAGAACTTTAATGAATCCGCTCCAATGAATTTACGTAATTCTTCAACATTTAACCTTGAAGATATTAATTCATCATAGGTAGAAGTATCAACCCCATAGAAACAAGGATGAGTAATTGCTGGTGAGCCAATTCTTACATGAACTTCTAATGCTCCTGCTTCTTTTAATAACTGAACAATTCTCTTTGATGTAGTTCCTCGAACAATAGAATCATCCACCATAATAATACGCTTTCCTTTTACAATGCTTGTGACAGCCGATAATTTCATACGGACACCACGTTCTCTTTGTTTTTGAGTTGGTTGAATAAAGGTGCGTCCTACATAACGATTTTTAATTAAACCAATTTCATAAGGTAAGCCACTTTTCTCTGAATAACCAATTGCCGCAGAAAGTGAAGAATCTGGAACACCTACAACAATATCCGCTTGAATACTATCACCATCTTCTTGTGCTAGTACTTGTCCTGAAATACGACGAGCCGTATGGACATTAATTCCTTCAATATTAGAATCTGGGCGAGAGAAATAAATATATTCCATTGCACACATTTTCTTTTGAATCTTATCCGTATAATGGAAATATTTAACTCCATCACTTGCGATTCTTACAACTTCGCCTGGTTCAATATCTTTCATAAATTTTGCATTTACAATATCCATTGCACAAGTTTCAGAACTCATACAATAACCATCATCTAGAGAACCAATTGATAATGGACGTAAACCATTTTTATCACGAATTCCATACATGCAATCCTTTGTCATGATAATAAAAGCAAAAGCCCCTTCTAAATGATCTGCTGCTTTCATAATCTTTTCAACAAATGTTCCACTCTCTTTTTGAATTAAATGGGCAATAATTTCAGAATCAGAACTACCTTGAAAGATACTTCCTTCTTTTTCTAATTTAATTTTAATCTCTTTCGCATTAACAATATTTCCATTATGAACAACCGCAAAACTACCCATATGCGCACGCACCATAATTGGTTGTACATTTTCAATTTCATTACCACCAGCTGTTGAATAACGTACATGACCAATCGAATGCTTCCCACCTAAATCATCAATAATTTGATTGTTGAATATTTCAGTTAATAAGCCTTTACCTTTATAACATTCAATATGTTTATTATCACTTGCCGCAATTCCTGCTGCTTCTTGACCACGGTGCTGAAGGGCATGTAATCCAAAGTAGGAAAGTGATGCAGCCGCTTTATCTGTGATATTGTATACACCAAATACTCCACACTCTTCATTTACTTTTCCACTTAGAAAGTATTCTTTCTCTAATACAAAATCTTCTATATTTATCATCTAATTACGCTCCCTTTTATCTAATCGCTGTAATATTTCGAGGTATGCTTCTTCAACTCTTCCTAAATCTCTACGGAAACGATCTTTATCTAGTTTCTCTTGGGTTTTACTATCCCATAAACGACAAGTATCTGGAGATATTTCATCTGCTAATAAAATTGTACCATTTTTATCTTTACCAAATTCAATTTTAAAATCAATTAAATCAATACCGATTTCATTAAACAATTCAATTAGCGCAACATTTATCTTTTTAGTTAGACTATAAATAATATCTAATTCTTTTCTCGTTACTAGTTTTAAAGCAATCGCATGGCTATCATTAATCATTGGATCACCAAGTTCATCTTTTTTATAACAAATTTCAATAATTACTTCCTCAGGTTTAATTCCTTCTTCTAAACCCAAATGTTTGGCACATGAACCAGCAATTTTATTTCTTACAATTACTTCAAGAGGAATAATATCTACTTTTACGCATCTTTGATCACGTTCATTTAATGTTTCAATATAATGAGTTGGAATATTTTTACTAATTAAATATTCATAAATCAAAGTCGTAATCTTATTGTTCATAATTCCTTTATTTTGAATTGAATCTTTCTTAAGCCCATTAAATGCTGTTGCATCATCTTTATAGTGAATACATATCTCATCTTCTTTTTCTGTTTCAAACACTTGTTTAGCTTTTCCCTCATATAACATTTTCATATGTCTTCTCCTATTTTAGAAAATAATTAACACCATTTTTAAAGATGTTTTGAACTTTGTTTCCATCGATATTTTTAAATAAACCTTCTTCATAGCGTTCACTATGACCCATCTTACCAAAAATTCTTCCATCCGCAGAAGTAATACCTTCAATTGCATAACTAGAACCATTAATATTGTAAGCACCATTCATACTTACTTCACCATCTTCATTGGTATATTGGGTTGCGACTTGACCATTTTCAAATAAAGCCTTTGCGCTTATTTCATCAATTACAAATTTTCCTTCGCCATGTGAATAAGCAATATTATGACACTCACCAGGCTTCATATCCATTAACCATGGAGATTTATTTGATGTAATTCGTGTTTTCGCAATCCGTGATACGTGACGATTAATATTATTTCTAAATAGTGTTGGTGATGTTTCATCTAATTTAGATATATCTCCATAAGGAAGTAACCCAGATTTAATAAGTGCTTGAAATCCATTACAAATTCCTAAAATTAAACCATCATTAGAAAGTAGTGTTTGAACTGCTTTATTGACGTATTCATTTGATAATACATTGGCAATAAATTTACCACTACCATCTGGTTCATCACCACTTGAGAATCCTCCTACCAAAGCTAAAATCTGCGCAGAAGCAATTTTCTCGCTTAATTCTTTCAAAGAGCGTTGAATGCTTTGTACATTCAAATTATTAAATACATATATTTCTACTTCAGCCCCTGCTCTTACAAATTGTTCTCTTGTATCATATTCACAGTTTGTTCCAGGGAATACCGGTATTATTACTTTAGGCTTATGAGTTTTATGCTTACTATGTACTTTTATATTACTATGATAAATTGGCGTTTTAATGATATCTCCATCGTGATCACTCATTATTGGATATAATTTTTCATAACGTGACATCCATGCATCTATAGCATCTTTCATTGCTACATCAACCTTATTAATCGTAATCAATTGAGAATCATTTGTTTCACCTAATAAAATATAATTATCCTCATTTATTTTAACATTTGATTCAATTAAAATTGAACCAATCATTAAACTATATAAGTTTTCATCCGTTGTAATATTTACACCAATTTTATTCCCAAAACACATTTTCGCAATTGCTTCACTAATACCGCCTACTTTTATCGTTGAAGCAGATACAATTTTTTGATCAACAATATTTTTATAGAGAGATGTAAAGTTAGCATTTAATTCATCATAATTAGCACTATGATCATCATTAATATGATGTTTTAATAAATAAACATAATGATTTTTTTCTTTAAACTCAGTTGAAATAACATGATCAACTTCACCTGGTGCAACTGCAAATGTGATAATTGTTGGTGGAACACTAATATCTTTATAAGTTCCACTCATAGAATCTTTACCACCAATGGCTGCGGTCTTGAATGCCTCTTGTGCTTCAATAACACCTAGTAAAGCTTGCATTGGTTTACCCCAACGCTTTGCATCTTTATGTAAACGTTCAAAATATTCTTGGCAACTTAATCGAGCTTGTTTATAATCAATTCCCATGGCAGATAACCTTGCAAGTGCTTCAATTACACTATAACTACCAGCAAGATAAGGGGAATAACAAGCGATATCAACATTATAACCGTAACTCATTGCACTACATGTATTTGTGAAGCCATCAACCGGTAATTTTTGAATTGATCCTTCACTTTCACTTAATTGATATTTACCACCATAAGGCATTAATACAGTTGATTTACCAATCGTTGAATCAAACATCTCTACTAAACCTTTTTGAGAAGCAACATTTGCTTTCTTTAAATTATTTAAGAAAGTTTCATGATTATGTTCGCATTCTTTATCTATAAAAGGATCTGCAGCCGCAAATTCACTTTGCATGATTACGTCCTGACTTTGACGTACTCCATTGGTATCTAAGAAATCACGTGAGATATCAACAATTGTCTGGCCTTTGAATTTCATTACTAAACGATTATCATCAGTTACAACTGCAACTTTCGTCGCATCTAAGTTTTCACTATAGGCAAGTTTTTTAAACTTATCGAAATCAGATGCTTCTACGACAACTGCCATACGTTCTTGTGATTCACTAATTGCAAGTTCTGTTCCATTTAATCCAGCATATTTTACTGGTACAACATCTAAATCAATTGCAATTCCAGCAGCTAATTCACCAATTGCCACACTAACTCCACCTGCTCCAAAGTCATTGCTTCGTTTAATTAACTGTGTTACTTCTGGATTACGGAATAAGCGTTGCAAACGACGCTCCATTGGTGCATTTCCTTTTTGGACTTCACTTGAACATTTGCTAAGTGATGTTTCATTATGTTCCTTACTAGAACCAGTGGCTCCACCAATCCCATCACGACCCGTGGCTCCACCAAGTAAGATAACAATATCTCCAGCAAGTGGTTCTTCTCTTTTAACCCATGATTTAGGGGCAGCACCAACAACCGCTCCAACTTCCATACGCTTTGCAACGTAACCTTCATGATAAATTTCTTTCACATACGTTGTTGCAAGTCCAATTTGATTACCATAAGAAGAATAACCATGAGCAGCACGTTTTGAAATAACCCTTTGCGGTAATTTATTTGGTAAAGTATCTTTAATTTCTTTAGTAATATCTCCAGCACCAGTAATTCGCATTGCTTGATAAACATAACTACGTCCTGATAATGGATCACGTATAGCACCACCGATACATGTACTAGCTCCACCAAAAGGTTCAATTTCAGTTGGATGATTATGTGTCTCATTCTTAAACATTAATAACCAAGGTTCCTTGTTTCCATTCACGTCTACTTCGATTTCAATACTACAAGCATTAATTTCTTCACTTACTTCTAAGTTATCTAAATAACCAGTTTTACGTAAATGCTTACCAGCTATCGTAGCCATATCCATCAGTGTCATAACTTTACGATTATTATGAACTTCTTTTCTTAAAGATAAATAATGGTCATAAGCCTTTTGAATTTGATCTTGTAGTTTCCCTTTTTCAATGGTAACGTTTTGAAGAATCGTTTCAAATGTAGTGTGGCGACAATGATCACTCCAATAGGTATCTAATACTTTGATTTCAGTAATCGTAGGATCTCTATGTTCTTCTTTATTATAATAATTTTGAATATGAATTAAATCATCAAAACTCATAGCTAATCCTTGTTGAATACGATAAGTTTCAATTGTTTTTTCATCCCATGTTCTAAAGTCATGAACAATATCAACAGGTTCAATATCTACTTCTTCATTATATTCTAATAAACTTAAGTCTTTTTCACACATCTCAACCGGATTAATTAAATAATGTTTAATTGTTTCTAATTCATCATTAGAAATACTACCTTCTAAGACAACAATCTTACCACTTTTAATCACAACATCTTGTTTATTGTTTAACAACATCAAGCAGTGTTGTGCACTATCAGCTCTTTGATCATATTGTCCACTAATATTCTCAAATGCGATAAAAGTTTGATTACTTAAATCAAGGGAATCCATCACTTCATCGGTTACCGGTTCACTACAAACATGACGCTTTAATAATTCAACATCTTCTTGTTCACCATTAAAAATATCATAAATATTATATAAACGTACACTCTCTAATCCTTTTAAACCTAAGTTTTCAACCATATCTTGGCATAAATCATTTGCCTCAATTCGATATGCTTCCCTCTTTGTGACATAAATTCTCTTATTCATCGAAAGTATCCTCCTATTTAAGCGCAGCTTCTGCTTGTTCTATCATTTCTTCTATACATTTACCAGTAAAGGTAATATGTCCCATTTTGCGATTTTCCTTACTTTCTTTTTTACCATATAAATATAAGACGGCATTATCTGGTAATGTTTTATTCATTACTGTATTTAAATGTTGTCCTAGAATATTTACCATAACACTATCTTTAACTCTTTTTGCTTCTTTTATATCTCCAGTAGTAATTGCCAATATTGCATTAATATATTGAGAAGGATCATAACTATCAATTGTTAAATGTCCACTGTTATGCGGACGAGGAGCAATCTCATTTACATAGATTAATCCATCTTTACCAACAAACATCTCAACCGCTACAATACCAACAAAATCAAGTTGTTCCATCATTTGCCTAGCAACCTGTTTTGCCTTACTTTGAATTGTTTCATCAATTCGTGCCGGTGAAATAGATAAATGTAAGATTCCGTGTTGATGAATGTTTTCAATCGCATCGTAAGTTACAATATCACCTAATTCATTACGAACTGCGATAATTGATATTTCACAAGCAAAATCAACCATCGCTTCTCCAATATATTGAATTGATTCTTGATAATCTTCTTTAAAAGAAGAAAAGTCATCATCATTTTTAATTAACCATTGACCTTTACCATCATAACCACCACTACATGTCTTTATAATATAAGGATAATTACGCTCATGTTTCATTGTTTCTAAATCTTCTTTTTTTAGTAGACTAGAAATTTCTGCTGTTTTAATTCCTACATTATTTAAACTTTTCTTTTCTCGAATGCGATGTTGAGAAATTAGTAATGGTTTCTTCCCTTGTGGTATTTTCACATCAAAGTTCTCGATTAAATAATCAATTACCTTTGCTTTAACATTCTCAAATTCATAAGTTATAACATCACTTTGCATTGCAAGTTGTTTTAAACAACCTGGATCATCATAATCTCCACAAATATATACATCACTATTTTGTGTTGCAGGTCCATCACTGCTAGGATCTAAAACCACTGTAGTGTGTCCTAAGACATGTGCTGCATCAACAAGATACATCCCTAATTGGCCGCCGCCAATAATACCTACTCGCATGTTTCAATAAGTGCATCATCGAGCACCGCTTGCGTTTGTTCTTTACGAAATCTTTCTAATCGTTCAAGAACTAAAGGATCATGTAAGCCAACAATTTGAGCTGCAAGAATACCAGCGTTTTTAGCTCCTGAATTGCCAATCGCAACGGTAGCGACCGGAATTCCTCCCGGCATTTGAACAATTGATAATAGGGAATCTAATCCACTTAATGCTTTCGATTGAACTGGAACACCGATAACCGGAACACTTGTCATCGCTGCTACCATGCCTGGTAAATGGGCAGCACCACCTGCTCCAGCAACAATTACTTGAATACCTCGAGCCTTGGCTTCTCCTGCATATTCAACCATAGCATGTGGTGTTCGGTGTGCTGATATTACCTTTACTTCATAAGTTACACCAAACGTTTTTAACATATCCACGGTATTAAGCATGGTTGTTAAATCTGATTTACTTCCCATAATAACACTAACTTGCACCATTCGATTATCCTCCTTAATTAAAAAAACATATTGTGATAGATTCTTCTCAATATGTAGCAAAAAAATGATTTGATTTTAATTGATTCGCAATGTAACCTCGATAATTTAACATTCTAATGCCTCCCATAAAAATAAAAAAAGCGCAAATGAATGCGACAAGCAAACTTTTACGCTTTCATCATAGTGAAAACAATAAAAATTAACCTGTAGTCCACCTATTTACGGTAAGCGGGTAGAAACGTGTCAACCATATTTTGACCTATATACAAGTAAAATTAATTACACTTTTATTTTACAAGACTTATCCTTATATAGCAAGTGCTAAATCAGTAAAATTCATTTATAAGTCTGCAAGTAATTTTCAGTAAAAACCTTGCATTTTCTTTCATATTGGTTTATGATATACGCAATTGGAGTGATTACCTTGCGAAAAACTAGTTGTAATTCATATTATTTTTATTTTAGATAGTCCCGATAAAACCATTTGAGAATTATATGGTTATTTTTGTTTATATCGGGCCCATACAAAGCACAGACGAGAAAATGTTGGTGCTTTTTTTATTGAAAGGAGCTTAAACAATGAAAATTCATGTAGAATTAGAAACATCAAATTACGATATTATATTAAAAGAAGGTTGTTTAAATTCGCTTAACCAAAATATTAATTTAAATCGTAAGGTTATGATTATAAGTGATAGTGGTGTACCAACTACCTATATTGATTTGGCATTAAGCCAGTGTCCAAAGGGTTATACTTACATCGTGGAACAAGGTGAAGGAAGTAAATCCTTATCAACCTATCAAGAAATATGTGAAGCACTATTAAATTATAACTTTACTCGTAAGGATTTAATTTTAGCAATTGGTGGAGGAGTTGTTGGTGATTTATCTGGATTTGTTGCCGCAACTTATATGCGTGGAATTGAATTTATTAATATTCCTACAACAACCCTATCCCAGATTGATTCTAGTATTGGTGGTAAAGTGGCTGTTAATTTAAATCAGATGAAGAATATTCTTGGTTGTTTCTATCAACCTAGTTTAGTACTCATTGACCCAAATGTTCTACAAAGTTTACCTCATCGTCATTATATTAATGGTTTAATTGAGGCATTAAAAGCTGGTTTAATCTATGATCCTAAAATATTTGAACTATTTGAAAAAGAAGATATAGATAAACACCTTATAAAAATCATCGAATTATCCCTATGCGTAAAACGAGATATCGTTCAACAAGACGAAAAAGAAGTACATTTACGTAAAATATTAAACTTTGGTCATACGATTGGACATGGCCTTGAAAGTTTATATGGACTTCATGATTTACTACATGGAGAAGGCGTTGCTCTTGGTATGTTGTATTTTATAGATAATAAATCACTAAAGAAACGCGTTGAAGCTATTTATGATAAACTAGGTATTAAGAAAGATATTCCTTATCACAAAGATGAATTATTCGAATTAATTAAAAAAGATAAGAAAGCAAACGGCAATACGATTAGTGTTGTCGTTGTAAAAGAAATTGGGAAAGCAGAAATTAAGGAAATTAGTTTTAAGGAACTAGAAACCTATTTGAAAGGATAAACATATGAAAAATACATTTGGACATCATATCACCTACACCTTATTTGGTGAAAGTCATGGAGAAGCAATTGGAATTGTCATTGATGGTTTGCCATCTGGTATTAAAATCAATCAAGAATTAATGCAAATGCAAATGGATAAACGTAAACCTAAAGGTAAAATTTCAACCCAACGTCATGAAGAAGACAAAGTTGAATTTATTAGTGGTTACTTTAATAATCATACAACTGGTTCTCCACTAACGATTCAAATAAAGAATAATAATACCAAAAGTAGTGATTATGAAGCAATTAGATATCGAGTACGTCCTGCACATGTTGATTATACTGCAGATGAAAAATATCATGGATTCCAAGATTATCGAGGTGGCGGACATTTCAGTGGACGTCTAACTGCTCCAATCGTAGCAGCTGGATCCATTGCCTTACAACTCTTAAATACGTTGGGAATTGAAATCGGCACTCACATAAAACAATGCAAGGATATTAAAGATGATAATTTTTCAAATGATGAAGGACAATTACTAAATGAAATTAAATTAGTTAATCAAAAAGATTTTGCCTTACTGAATGAAACTTATCATAAAGAAATGATTGATTTAATTGAAGATGCCGCAAAGAATCATGATAGTGTCGGCGGTATCCTAGAATCTGCTATTCTCAATCTACCTACTGGAATCGGTGAACCATTCTTTGATTCCATTGAAAGTACTTTATCTCATTTATTATTTTCAATACCTGCGATTAAAGGTGTTGAATTTGGATTAGGATTTGATTTCGCAAATAAGTATGGAAGTGAAGTAAATGATCCTTTCTATTATGATGGCAAAGTGAAAACAAGAACAAATAACAATGGTGGTATCAATGGTGGTATCTCAAATGGAATGCCAATTATAATAAGAACTGTCGTAAAACCGACACCTTCAATTTATAAGCCTCAAGAAACTATCCATTTAAAAACTCATGAATCCGAAGTATTAGAAATAAACGGAAGACATGATCCAGCCATCCTTCATCGAGCAAGAGTTGTTGTTGATAGTGTGCTTGCGATTGGTATATTAGATTTAATTTTGGAACGTAATGCATGTGAAAGTATAAATTTTAAGGAGGAAACATTATGATTATCACAATGAAGAAAGAAGCCCCAAAAGAAGAAATTGAAAAAATAATTAAAACTATTGAAAACAAAGGTTTGTCAGTTACTGCTATCTATGGTGATAATTATAATGTCTTTGGTGTTGTTGGTGATACAACTATTATTGATACAAAATTAATTGAAGCAAACAAACACGTAGAAAATGTAGTTCGTGTTGCTGCCCCTTATAAGAAAGTAAACAGAATGTTTCATCCCGAAGATTCAATTATCGATGTCGGTGGAGTAAAAGTAGGAGGCAAAGAAAAAATAGTTGTCATTGGCGGTCCTTGTAGTGTAGAAGGTGAACAGCAAATTGTGGAAATTGCGAAAGAAGTGAAAGCAGCAGGCGGTGTAATGCTTCGTGGTGGTGCTTATAAACCTAGAACTTCTCCCTATGCCTTTCAAGGAATGGGAACCAAGGGTATTGATTTAATGGTAGAAGCAAGAAATATTACAAAACTTCCAATTGTTTCTGAAATCATGAGCGTTGACAAGATTGATGAATTTGTTAAGAATGTTGATTTAATCCAAGTCGGAGCTCGTAATATGCAAAACTTTGATTTATTAAAAGCATTAGGAAAAATTGATAAACCAATTCTATTAAAAAGAGGATTATCGAATACAATTGAAGAATGGCTTATGTCCGCTGAATATATTATGGCAGGAGGTAATGAGAAAGTTATCTTATGTGAGCGTGGTATTCGTACCTTTGAGAAATATACTAGAAATACACTTGATTTAAGTGTTGTCCCAATTATTAAGAAAAAGAGTCATTTACCAATTATTATTGATCCCTCACACGCTACTGGCGATTGGGAATTAGTAGAATCTATGTCACTTGCAGCAATTGCAGCTGGTGCTGATGGACTTATTATCGAAGTACATAATTGTCCTGAAAGTGCTTGGAGTGATGGCATGCAGAGTTTAAAACCAGATAACTTCAAAACAGTTATCGAGAAAGGTAGAAAAATCGCCCAAGTAATTGGCCGCGATATCTAACAATAGGAAAATAAAATGATTATCACATTAAATAAAAATGCGACAGAAGTAGAAATTAATCAACTAATTAATGACTTTAAAAAAAGTGGCTTGCAGGTAAACGATAGTGTTGGTAGCGATTATCATATTTTAGGCTTAATTGGCGATACTACACAAGTTGATGAAAAACGAATCCGTGCGATTCATTGTGTAAATAATGTCACAAGAATTGCCGCACCTTATAAAAAAGCAAATCGTCTTTTTCATCCAGAAGATACCATTGTTGATGTCGGTGGCATTAAAGTTGGCGGTAATCAAAAAATCGTTATGATTGGAGGACCTTGTAGTGTTGAAGGAAAGCAAGCAACCCTTGATATTGCGCAAGCCGTAAAAGCAGCCGGAGCAGTAATGCTAAGAGGTGGTGCCT
The DNA here is from genome assembly GCA_036641395.1 of Erysipelotrichaceae bacterium. GTDB lineage: Bacteria > Bacillota_I > Bacilli_A > Erysipelotrichales > Erysipelotrichaceae > JAVXTH01. Next base: position 3,070 of record JAVWEY010000010.1, on the reverse strand, counting down.
ATAAACCTAGAACTTCACCATATGCTTTTCAAGGTATGGAAACTGAAGGAATTGAATGTTTAGTTAATGCAAGAAATAAAACCGGACTTCCGATTGTATCTGAACTAATGGACTCAGATCAAATTGATGAGTTTGTAGAAAATGTAGATTTAATCCAAATTGGTGCACGTAATATGCAAAACTTCTCGCTTCTTAAAGCAGTTGGAAAAACTAAGAAACCAATCTTATTAAAGCGTGGATTGGCAAATACAATTGAAGAGTGGATTATGTCAGCTGAATATATTATGGCGGGTGGTAACCCGAATGTTATATTATGCGAGCGAGGTATTCGTACCTTTGAAAAATACACTAGAAATACTTTAGATCTAAGTGTTGTCCCAATTATTAAAGAAAAAACTCATTTACCAATTATTATTGATCCCTCTCACGCAACTGGAAATTACAAGTTAGTAGAATCCATGTCACTTGCAGCAATTGCTGCTGGTGCAGACGGATTAATTATTGAAGTTCACGAATGCCCTGAATGTGCATGGAGTGACGGAGCTCAATCTTTAAAGCCTGACAAATTCGCAACTCTTATCACGAAAGGAAAAGCAATCGCTAAGGTAATTGGGAGGGATATGTAATGAAAGCAATCCTCTCTCCTTCATCAATAAAAGGGAATGTTCATATTCCTCCATCAAAAAGTATGGCGCATCGTGCGATTATTTGTGCTGCTTTGGCAAACGGAACTTCTACTATTAATAATATTGATTATTCAGATGATATAATCGCTACTATTTCTGGAATGCAAAAACTAGGAGCCAAAATTGAATCTTTTGAACACTCACTTGTGGTTCATGGAATTAAGCAATTGAAACAGAATAAGGAAATTGACATTTTTGCTCATGAATCTGGCTCTACTTTACGTTTCTTTATTCCTATCTTTTCTTTAACCCAACAAAAAGTTACTTTTACTGGAAAAGGTCGTTTACTTGATCGGCCTCAACATGTTTATGAAGAAATATTTAAGAAACAAGGTTTAACATATCTACAGGACAAGGATAAAATAATAATTAACGGGAAACTTAAAAGTGGAGATTATCAACTTCACGGAAATGTTTCATCTCAATTTATTTCTGGTTTATTATTTACCCTACCCTTATTAGGTGATGATTCTTATATTCACATTCTTCCTCCCTTTGAATCTTCTTCTTATGTGAAACTAACAATTCAAATGTTGAAAGAGTTTGGAATTAGAATAGAGTTTATTGATGAATATACAATTTATATTCCAGGTAAACAACAGTATCATGCGAATGATATTATGGTTGAAGGCGACTATTCTCAATTAGCTTTCTTTGCTGTATTAGCAACAATCAATCATGATTTAACGATTACCGGAGTAAATCATAATTCTTTACAAGGTGATAAAGCAATTCTTTCAATTCTTAAAAATGGCGGAGTCCACATCGATGAAATTGAAAATGGTTATCATATTTATCCTACTAAATTTATAAATGGAACAGTTGATCTTGAAAACTGTCCTGATATTGGACCAATTCTTACTATTTTAGGTATGTATAGTAGTGGAACTATGCATATTAAAAATGCACAACGCCTACGTTTAAAAGAAAGTGATCGCATTCAAGCTATGGAAGAAGAACTCCATAAACTTAAGGTAGATATCAATAGTGATGATAGTAATATATATATTAAAGGAAATACAAACTATCAAGGGGATGTAAATTTTTCTTCTCATAAAGATCATCGCATTGTAATGAGTCTGGTAATTGCTAGTACCTTATTAAAACAACCATGTACGATTACTGGAGTAGAAGCAATTAATAAATCATATCCAACTTTTTTTGAAGACTTTAAGAAAATTGGTGGAAAGGTGGAGATTATAAGTGATTGATCAAAAAACGAAGTTTCTAATTGTTGGCTTAGGATTAATCGGCGGCAGTTATGCGTTAGGTCTAAGTAAAAAGGGCTATCACGTTAGTGCCATCGATACCAACCAATTAAGTATTGATTATGCATTAGAACATCATTTCATTGAAAAGGGTTCAACCTTTGATATTGAACTTATTCAAAACGCTGATATTATAATCTTTGGCTTATATCCAAATATTATGATTGATTGGATTGCCACTTATCAAAAATATTTCAAACCTGGCATTATTTTAAGTGATGTTAGCGGAGTGAAAGTCAATGTAATTGATAAGATACAAGATAGTTTGCGTAGTGATGTTGAATTTATCGGTTCTCATCCAATGGCTGGTAAAGAAGTCAGTGGGGTTAAATTTAGCGATGAAGCTATTTTTAAAATTGCTAACTTTATTCTTACACCTACGAGTAAGAATACAAAACGAGCCATTTCTTTTCTACATGAATTTGGCCAAATATTAGAATTTCAACATATTACTAGTTTGACTCCAGAAAAACATGATGAAATGATCGGCTTTGTTTCTCAACTTACCCATGTTATCGCAGTATCTTTAATGAATACGAATGATAATACGCATTTAGTAGAATATACAGGTGATTCGTTTCGTGATTTAACTAGAATTGCAAAGATTAATGAAAATCTATGGACCGAATTATTCTTTTTGAATAAAGATAATTTAATCCGTGAAATAGAAGACTTTGATCGAGAATTAAATAATCTTAAAAACAAACTAATTGAAAAGGATGAGGATGGATTAAAAGAATTATTTATTCAATCGACAATCCGTCGTAAATTATTTGATAAATGACAGTCTACTGTCATTTTTTTATAGAAAAAAACTGCCGTAGCAGTTCTAATTTAAAGAATTTTGTCCATGGTAATCTCGATAAATCTCATTCTTAGACATTCCTTGTTCTTTCGCAACTCGTTTAATTGCTTCGTTTGTTGAACAACCTTCATTTATATAAAAATTAACTTTTTCATGAATTAAAGGCATTGGCATATCAATTTCTTTTTCTTCCTTACATCCTTCAATCACTAAAACCATTTCACCTTTTAAATCACTTGCAACTTCAATAATTTCCCCAATTGTACCACGAATAAATTCTTCGTGTTTTTTAGTGAGTTCTCTTGCTAAAC
>JAVWEY010000009.1:6150-41448 GCA_036641395.1 Erysipelotrichaceae bacterium | reverse complement strand
GCTAGTGCTCTTGCAATCGCTACACGTTGTTTTTGACCTCCAGATAATTGAGATGGGTAAGCATCTTTTTTATCTCTTAAATCAACCAAATCTAACAATGACAATATCTTTTTATCCATTTCATCTTTTGATAAGCCACTACCTTTAAGTGGAAAAGCAATATTTTGATAAACCGTCCTGGCTTTCATTAAGTTAAAATGCTGAAAGATCATTCCAATCTTTTTTCTTACACTTCTAAGTTCTTTTTCATTTAAACTTAATAAATCTTTTCCATCAACAATTACTTTACCTTCATTTGGTCTCTCTAATAAATTGATACAACGAACTAAGGTTGATTTACCTGCCCCTGAGAAACCGATAATTCCATATATTTCTTGTGCTTCTATTTGTAGATTAACATCTTTAACCGCATGAACATCACCGGCTGCTGTATCAAATGTTTTTGATACATGTTCTAATGTAATCATTTTATTCCTCCCATCCTACACATTCGACTTGTTTTATAGTGTGCTAAGTTTTTCATCAATTACCTCCTGATAAACAAAAAAGCTCTCATCCTTGCAAGGACGAAAGCTATATGCTTCGTGTTACCACCTAAGTTTATCGATATCTCACGATATCAATCTCATCAAGTACGTCTGTTTCCAGATTATACTTTATCGCTATAACGGGCGCTCCCGTCATGATCTAAGCAAACACTTGCCTCAATCACACAACTCCAAGACCATTTTCAACAGATATGTTATCTTTATTCTTCTCTCACCATTGAAGAACTCTCTTTAAAAGCTTATCTATTTACTCTTCTTTTCAACGTCATTTTATACAATACCTATAATACGCTTAATGTAATAATTCGTCAACACTTTTTTCATGAAACAATTTTCATTTCTATTTTCCTTTGATAATATTGTTAATTCGATTGTGAACTCCCTTTGTTTCACCCTCACTTGGATAATAGTAATATAAATACTCACCATTCACTTCATCCGTATTCCATTTAAATTCACCATTAATTGAATAGGATTCCATATTTGATATCGCATCTTGCATCGATAGCAATAACTGTAAGGCTTCAACTAAATCATTACGTTCTAAATTAGTTGTAAAGTTTGATTCGACAGCACCCATTAAAGAATTCAAATAATCCATACTTGGATTCTCTAAAAATTTATTAATAACACCACGAATTACTTCCATCTGATGAATTCCTCGTGCGACATCGCCTTTAGCAAGTACATGACGAATTCTAGAGAACATCAAAGCATTTTCTCCATCTAATTGATTTTCTCCTTCAACAAAACAATAACTGCCTTCACAATAGGTTGCATCACTATATACGCTAATACCACCCATTGCATCAACTAAATCACGAACTCCATCAAAATTAATCTTTGCGAAATAATCAATTTTAACATCAAAATAATTCTGAATCGCTTCAATCGAACAATTCACACCACCAGTTGCACCAGCATAGGTAAGTTTTGTATGAAGATTATCATTACATGGAATTTTACTCCACAAATCACGAGGAATCGACTGCATCATTATTTTTTTAGTTTTAGGATTCACTGCCATTAATATATTAACATCACTACTACCTGTAGAAGTAATATCACCCGATGTTAAGTCTACCCCACTTACAAACATTACAAATGGATCACTTGTTAAATCCTTATTACCACCGGCTACGGCTTTTAAATCACGACGTTTTTCAAACAACACTCTCGTTGTTTTTTGATAATCAATACTCTTTTCTTTTAAACGACTTTGTCCATAAGATGAAATTGGCATCAAATCAACTTCCTTATCAATCAAAGCCTGATATAAATCTTCATATGTTTTATAATTCTTGCTTTTAACATTCGTTTTATCTTCATCTATCATTACATCTTTCGCAAACTTTGTCCCATAAGTATCTGGTTTTACATAACCAATCTTTAATTTAGAAAAATCATCTTCTTTATTAATATTTGATTTCTTTAAAACAACAATTTGCATTAATTCACTTTCGCCATTATTTAAAATATGATCACTAAAACTTGCTAGGCGACCTGCTCCAACGCTTACCAAACTAAATAAAATTGCAATAATTATATTATAGATTAACGCAACTTTAGGTCCTTTAAGAATTAATAAAAAAGATAATGCACAAAATAAGACAATTGCTAAAGAAACTAAAATAGTATAACGCATTGGAAAATAACTTTGAAATTGAAAGATATTATAGATTCCAGTTAAGACAATAATAAAAGATAATACAATAGCTGCTATTAATAATTTACTAGATTTTATAAGTTTAATATAATGATTCATAAAAACCTCCCAGTACCCCTAAATTCCTTACGAGTATAGCACATTTCGCTTCTTCTTTACAAGTTTTCCTCTATTATTAAATCAAAATAATTCTTCTTGAATTCATATAAAAAGAAAGTAGATAAAGCAATCGTAGTTAATTCAGATATTGGAATAGCTAACCAAATTCCATCAATTCCAATAACATCTGGAAGAAATTTTAAAACAACTAAAACAAATAGCACACAACGTGATAGTGATATCAGTGCTGCTACCTTGCCCTTACCAATCGAAGTGTAAATACCTGAAACTAAGATATTGAAACCAATAAACAAGTAACAAAATGAGAATAAACGATTCCCATGCTCAGCCAGTCCAATAACATTTTGACTTCCTGATACATACCATTCAATGATTAAATTACCACACATTTGAGCAATCACAAATACTAGAATCGATGCTACAAGCGTTGCCACAAAACATTGTCGTAACATCTCTTTCATCTTCTTTTTATTGCGTGCCCCATAATTATAAGATAAAACTGGTTGCATTCCACTTGAAATCCCCATATAAATAGAAATAAAGAAATAATATATATTCATAATAACGCCAATGGCAGCAACTCCATTTTCTCCAGCCTGATTCATCATTGAAATATTAAATAAAATAACAACAATGCCACTGCTCATCTCTGTAAGCATTTCTCCAAGTCCATTAAACATTGAACGAAATATATAGGGCATATCAAGTTTGAAACGGCAAAATTTTAAATGACTTTTCCCAAGTGTAAAATAATATAACCCAATCAAAGAGGATATCGCAATCGATAAAGCTGTTGATACCGATGCTCCTAATACACCTAAATTCATATGCACTACACTAACATAATCAAAAATAATATTTAAAATTAGACCAATTAAAGACATCCATAATGCTAATTGTGGTTTCCCATCCAATCGTACATAGTATTCAAAATATAATTTAATCATTAAAATGGGAGAAGTTACAATTAAGAAAAAGATATATACCTTTGCATCATTAAATAACAAATCACTTGTCCCAAGTAAATAAACAATTTCATCAATAAAGAATAAACAAATAAGAGCCATAATCGATGATAAAACAAGTAAAAAACACGTCATAAAGGAAAATTTTTGATTGGCTTCGTGGTACTTCTTTTCCCCCATTTTCATACCAACAATAGCACTAGAACCGGTTGCTAGCATTACTGCAATTCCCCATACTAAATTCGTATAAGGAAGTACGATATTAACCGAAGCCATTGCATTGGTTGAAACATAATTAGCAACAAAGAAACTATCGACAACCGAATAAAACGACACACATGCCATCGTTAAGATCGAAGGTAGTACAAATTTCATAAATTGTTTATAACTCCACGACTCATTAAATGTTAAATTCAAACAAACACATCCCTTCAAGACAACTTGCATTTTATGCACTAATAACTATAATAAAGGATATAGTAACTATAATGTCAAGAGAAAGTGTGATAAGTATGTTAACAAACTATTCAATTGGAGAAACGGCGGCAATCCATGGAATCAGTAAACAAACCCTAATTTATTATGATCAAATATCTTTATTAAAGCCTCATCACTATGATCCACATAACCATTATCGATATTACACAATGGAAGAATTCGCAACCTTAGATATAATATTATTATTAAAAGAAATCGGTGTTCCTTTAAACCAAATAAAAAGTTATTTAAATCATCGAAACGTTAAACAAAGCATTGATTTATTTAAACAACAAGAAGCAAAGTTGGAAAAAAAGATTCGCTCCTTAAAACACTTACAAGCAAAAATAAACAATAAATTACGTGTCTTTCAAGATTATAATGAAAGTAGCCAAGAAGTAGATGTAGTTTTTTTACGCCATCAGCCACTACAACACATCATTGAAATGAAGCTTGATGCCCCTGGTGATTTAAGTCAGTTAGATATTGCGACCAAAAAACTTATGCAATATATGAAGAAGAAAAATTATATCTTTAATTATCAAATTGGTACTACCATCGATGAAACAGAGTTAAAAAATGGTGAATATTATCATAATCAAACATTATTTACTTTAGTTAATAAGCCTTTAAAAGATCCCTATTATCGTACCATCTTGCCTGTAACATACGCTACCATCTATTTTAAAGGTAATTACGAGCATTTTAAAGTACCTTATATTAAATTGTTAACCTTTATCAATCAACACGATTATGAAATCATCGGACCTGCATATGAACTTAATATATCCGATCTATATTCTGTAAGTGATGATAATGAATATATCACAGAAATTCGTATTCCAATTAAAATAAAAGACGAAATTTAATCGTCCTTATTATTTAATTTCATATTTTAAACGATACGTTTTACCTTCACTATCATCATCAAAATATTCCGTAAAACGAAAGGTAATCTTATGAGCACTCTTTGCGATAATATAAATAATTCTACCGCGCTTCATTTCATTTGGTTTTAAAGCATATTCATTTTCTAATTGATGACCAACTTCAAAGTAATCTTCTGGTTCATAAGGTTCTTCTGAATCAAAACTCAATAAAAAATCATATTTAAACATACTCAATATTTCATTTGTAATATTATGAATACTAACATCTAAAATTAAATATTGAGCCATATCATCAATCACGAAATCGTTCAATTCATGATCAACTATTTCCACATGATTTAACTTTAACGTAAAAAACATTGTTTGAAACTCATTTACCATTGCTGGATTCGGACGATAATCTTTTGTTAGTTGAACATTTGTTTTCTTATTCTTATCAATTCTTAATATTTCCATAAGTTCACTCCCCGTATGTTTCTATATCATATGTTTTTATCGCTGAAAAATTTGTCATAAAAACACAAAAGAATTAGTTTTTATGGTGATTGACTAGAATTCCCGCTTTATATACCGATTGGATTGGTGAAGATCCCATATGGGAAAATAATTCATCGATACTTTCTGCTTGAATTAATAAGAAATCAGCTTGTTTATTTACGGCTAAAACACCAATTTGATCACTCTTTAATGCTTTTGCCGGATTGAGCGTTAAACTTTTTAATAAGTCGCTACTTTGAATCCCTTGACGATATAATAAACGAGCACATAATAAGATATCATCACAACTCATATCACCAGTTGTAAGGGTAAATGTATCACTATGTGGTATTTCGCCAAGTAGTGGATTAACACATTCCTCGTCTTTCAGCACATCATAAACCATTCCCATTTCAAGGGATTTACCTAATAGTTGAATCTGTTGTTTAGTTTGTTCTTTATTTAATATCTCATTTGTTTTCGATAAAACATGGATTGTAGTTACACCACGATTACTTAAACAATGAATATGATTACGCATCTTCAATAGAATATCACGATGTTCTTTTAAATCATAAGAAATCGGATAATTTACATTCATATCAATAAAAGCTGGCACCGCAATTAAATTATTACCCTCAATAATAATTGTATCCTTATCAATATAACAACTCGGATCATCATCACCCATTGCCAATATATAATCATGATGAATCGCTAAAAAAGCATGTGAAATGGTTGTTACAACACATGGCTGTTTCTCAACAATATCCATTGGATATATTTTATGAATATTGCGAATTAATAAGGTTGCTTTCTTAACATATGTTCGCATTTTATTCTCCCGCATGATGTGAGTGTAATCCTATTATATGACAAACAACCTTAAAACACTAATTTTATTTTTATGTAATCGAAGCCATGTGATATAATAAGTGATAGAAGATAGTGGAGGTGAGCCAATGTTAGAGAGATTAAAGGATTATGTTCAAGGGCTAACAAAGCGTATTTCCCCTAATGAACCTGAAAAAAAGCGTGTTATTATCACCGTCCATGGTTATGGACGAAGAAGAAAACATGAACTTGATAACTTAGCTGCATGGGGTAAAAAAGATGGCTTTGAAGTCATTCAGTTTGATTTATTTGATATGGATGATGAACAAGATTGTGATTGGATGAAATGGGTTAATCGTGCAAAAGAAGTAGTAGATCGCTATGTCTTAAATGATTACCAAGTCGATATGGTTGGCTTTTCTATGGGTGGAGTGATTGCTTCCTATCTAGCCGCAACCTGTCCGATTCATCGCCTCGTCTTAATTGCACCAGCTTTTAATTATGTAAATGTAGAAAACATTACCAACATCATCACAAAAAGTGCTACCTCTTTTTTAGGAAATGATAAAAAAGAAAAGAAATATAAAGAACTACCTAAAACTTTCTTTGCGGCCTTTGGTGATACTGTAAAATCCTTAAAAAAATACATCGCTTTTGTTGAGTGTCCAATTCTTATTCTGCATGGTGATGAAGATGAAGTAATTTCACTTAAAAGTAGTATTCAAGCCTTTGAAAAAATTAAACATAATAAAAAACGCTTGTTAATCTTTCATGGCGGTCATCATCGCTTATTAATGGATACAAGTGTTAACTGGGAAGTTTATCAAAATATTAAACTATTTTTAAATGGAGATATTATTCCAAATTACGAAATAATCAATGCTCCTGATATTATGGATCAATTAGAAATTCACCCAGAATAAAGAAAAAAGGCCTAGGCCTTTTTTTAACGTTCAATCGTTTCTAAATTATTTAAGTTTTCATACATGATCGATAAATAATTCTTATTTGCTTTAATATCATTGCTAGTTATTGAAGAAATATTAGATAGATTCACACTAATCAAACCTAATTCTGATTTAATCTGTTCATATAATACTTTCATATCTTCCGGCATATTTTCTTCATAAGCAATGTATCGTACCCCATCACTAATAATTCTTTGTTTGATTTCTTTTAACTGAGCATCACTTGGTAGTGCACCAAATTTAGATAGTACAACTGGATATATTTGAATACCATAAGGCTTTTGCCAATAACCAAAACTTGGTGACATTGTAACAATTTTAATTGGCTTATTATTATCCTTTAATCCTTGGAATTCACTATCTAAGCGAGCCATATCATATTCCATCTTATTGTAATTATCTTGGAATACTTTCGTATATTCAGGATATTCTTTAATCAAATAATCACGAACCGTAGAGCCCATTGATGTCATTGCGATTGGATCTAACCAAATCATTGGATCTTTATTATATACATCAAGTAAAGCAAAAGCATCCCCTTCATAATAAGGAGTTTCACTTGTTACTTCATTACCACTAAGATTAGAAGTTGTATAACGTTGAAATTTATAAATAAAACTTCTTGTTCCTAAATCTACCATATTTACATCGGTAGAACGGATATCATCAAGATATAGTTCCATATAAGGAGCTAAACCACCAATATAAAATAGGGCGTCTGCCTTCTTCAATTCTTCTTTAAAATCCTTCTTAATTTGTGCTCTTTGAATAATTGTATTATCAGATATAGTACATGTATCAACATAATCTCCACCAATTTGCGTTATCAAATAGTGAATCGGATATACATTAGAACAAATCTTTGGTTTACTTGGACTGCAAGCACTCAATAAAGAAATGCCCAAAAGTGCTACGAGTAAGAGTTTCTTTTTCATAATCAGTCCTCCTCGCGTTAAATTATACCATAAATTCAATAGAACAACCTAGTTTATTCAATTGAAATTTTCATAATATTGTAAAGTGTTGAGGATCTATTTTCACAAAATCACCAAGATAATAATCCAACCAATCTTCTTCTTTCATCCAAACATTACGACACTTGATTAAATTATAACGTTGACGATAGATATCTTGATAAGGATGAGCATAGATTTTATAAGATACCGGATGATATTTCCGATAAAAATAAAACTGTCTTCTTGTATAATTTCGCTGATGATAAGCAATAATAATTTGAATAAGTAAAAACAGCATTACAATAATCGATGAAATATTAAAAGTTATGAAATATAAAAAGATAAAACATAAATGAAACAATGAAAAAAATAGAGTAGACTTTTGTGCTAAATGAAATGGCATTATAAAATGAAATAAAGATGATAATATTCTACCTCCATCTAGTGGATAAATTGGTAATAAATTAAATATTAAAATAGAAAAATTTAGATGTATTAAATAGTTATAAAAATTAGGTGATATTATATTTGTTTGTTTACATAGTAAAAAACAAAATGGATAGATTAAATGCATCGTTGGACCACTAATTAAGATTAATAATTCATGATAAACATTTCCCCACCCAATTGATTCAATTTGGGCTCCAATTCCAAAAGGATATAAAATAATATTACTTATTTTATAATGAAAATACCTTGCGACTAACAGATGTGCAAGTTCATGAAACATTAACATTATAAAAATAATAAAGATAATGAATAAACTATGACTTAAATAACCTAACCATAAGAAAGGAAACCAAAGATAAGATATCTTAAACTTTGGCAGCAAGAGCTTCTTCAAGGTTTACTTCAGTTTTATCTTTAATTAATGTTAATGTAATATTATCTTTATAAGAACCAATAATATCGTCTTTTAGTATTCGTTCGTTTATTTTTGATTCACAGCTTAACAAATTCCCATAAGAAGCGACAATTCCATTGTCATGAGCAATGGAAACTAAGTAATGGTTATCTTTATCTTTTTGCACATATAGAATAACCCCGTCCATCAAAGAATAAACTGTATTTGTTCCATTTGTATATAAGTTTTCTTTTAATAAAGAATAAGATGGTTTGGCAGTTACCGTTTCATCTTTTAAAGAAAACCAAGTTTCAAAAGGTAACCATGAACTAATTTTATTAAAATTTAGGTTTGCTAAGTCTTTTGTAATGTTTTTAATTCCAACTTTATCATTGATGGCATAAGTTAAACAGCCAACACTCAGGATCATAATTGAAATCGTAAGTCGATAAAAAAAGTTAAAAAAAGGATGCGATTGTTTTTGATTTTCCTCTCTAAATTTACGTTTTTGAATTCTTTTTCGAACATGATTTCGATCATTCATTCTATTCACTCCCATGATTATTATATGCAAGGATAATCATTGATAGAATAGAAAAAAAGATAAAGCATTACGCTTCATCTTAAAAATCAATCGTAGTATCATTCAATTCATTATAAACTTTAAAGGCAGAGCGAATCGCAATTGCGAAAGGAACACTTACCATAATTCCAATTCCACCATAGATTACACCACCTGCAAATACCGCAAACAAGGTTGTTAGTGGTCCTAAATAACTACGTTTCTTATGAATAAGCGGTGATATAACATAAGCATCTACATTTGACAAGATTACAATACCAACAAGTAATGCCAATATTCTTCCTGGTGCTAATGTTAATGCTGTTAAGATTGCGATACCATTTGCAATCGTACCACCAAGATATGGCACCATCACCCCAATTGCCGTCAAGATCGCAACAACGAGCCAATCCTGATGCCCAACTAGAAAATAAAAGGCTGAGTATTCAATGAACTTAATTACCATTAAGATTAATAATGATTTTATATAAACACTAACATCTTCATTTATTTCACTTAAATACATTTCATTATTCTTTGAAAAGAAACTCGTTATTTTTTTAATATTAACTTTGATTTTATCAAAATCAAATAACATATAAATTGCGATAATAATAGAAAATAAAGTAGTAGTGAATACATTAAGAAAAGTATTCATAAAGCCTGGTAAAGAAGATACAACTCCAGGTAACCAAGTTTCATAAGATTCTAAGAACTTAATAATGGTAGCAGATAAACTATCAATAATTGTTATTTCTTCCTTTGGATGTATAAATTCATTTAATTTAATATTTACCCAACGTACTCCATCTACTAATGAGCCTAAAAATGCAACAATTTTATCATAGATAATTGGTAATAAAACAAAAGTTAATAAAGCTAACATAGCAAGTACGATCAACCAAAAAATAATAATTGATAAGTTCTTAGGTACACCCTTTTTTTGAAGAAATTCAATTAAAGGAGAAATTACATAAGCTAAGACAAAACCAATTATGAATGGTTCTAATATTGCTATGATGGTAGAAACCCAAGTACCCCATACAGTAGTTGTTGCTTTTAATAAATATAAGATTAAAAGCGTTGCACCTACTTTTGTAAGTAAAGGCAATGATATTTTTTCATCTATTTTTTTAAGTAAAGTACGAATCATTCACTTCACCTACTTCCCATGGCTATTCTAACATTTTTTATTAAAAAAAACTACTATTAACCAAAAAGCTTCTGTAGAAACCCTTTCTCTTTATATTTAGGAAGGGCAATTGTTTCACCAAGTAATCGCTTAGCCATTACTTCAAAACATTCATAAATACTAGAATGTTTATCAAGTGATAAAGGGATACCACGATTATTACTACGCATGACATTTTCATCATCAAATACATAGGCTAATAAATCAATTGATAACCAATCAAGAGCATCTTTTAATTTAATACTAATCCCTTTTTCAATATAATGAGGATTCATTCGATTCACAACTAATTGAATCTTATCGATATCTTCTTTCATCAAGATACCAATGATTCGATCAGCATCTTGAACTGCTGTTATATCAAGCGTTGTTACAAGTATTACCTGATCTGCACAAGCAATGGAATGCGAAAATCCGGATTCAATCCCCGCTGGTGTATCTAACAAAATAAAATCAAAATTCTTTTTTAATTCAGTTACAACTAATTTCAAATCTTCCCCATAGAATTCCTTTAGATTAACCGATTTACATGCAGGTAATAAATATAGATTAGGTTCTCTTTTGTCTCTTAGGATTGCTTTATTAAGTGGACAGCGCCCTTCCATTGCATCTTTTAAATCATAAAGGACTCGATTCTCTAAACCTAACATCACATCCAAATTCTTTAAACCTAAATCAACATCAATTAAACAAACCCGCTTACCAAGTGATGCTAGCACCATTCCTAGATTAACACAAACACTACTCTTACCAACACCACCTTTACCCGATGTTATTGCAATTGTTTGAGACATTCAAGCATTCCTCCTCACAGTTAATGTTTAAAAGCAAATAGATTAAGCATGAATGAATGAATCATGAATATCTTGATTCGTTTTATATGCTTTTAAAATAATGCTTCGCTTATTATAATAGAGGCATAAAGGCGCATAATTTGTCACATTTACATAAGCACTGTCATGAATACGAATAAAAGCATGATTACAAATTGCTGCATTCACGCTGCTATCTTTATGGATTACATCAACCTTGCCACAAATCTCACCCATCACATAGATTGATTCATAACAACAAACATATGTATCACGAGGAATATTACCTAATAATAAGATAGGTTCAACAAAGAAATAATCTTGGCCACTATGTAAAGGTTCTTTCATAATTTTAATGGGTAATTTTGATTTTTGATCTTTAAAACCTAAAACACAAATATGATATTCCTTACATAAAGTAAACAACGAATATAAATATTCGCTATTTACTTCTCTTTTAATATCAAAAAAGGCTTCAAAAGTACCCCCTTTTAAAGAAGCACAAATTTGTAGCCTTTTACTTAATTCATTTTTTATTTCATAAAATTCTTCATTTCCAATTTTAACTACATAAGCATCATTTAATGCTTTGATAATAATTTCACCCATTCTAATCGTTCCTCTTTTCGAATCCTACTATCTTTCAATTGAAGATAATCATCTTTAATTCTTCCAAGGAATACAACGATAATAACAAGAACTCCATTACCTATTAAGGTAATAAATTCTCGATTAACAAACCATTCACTCAGTGTCATCAAGGTATGATGTTGTAAGGACATTACCCAATATACCATAAGTTCCTTGACGAAGATGGTCGAAATTGATAAAACGAGCAACTCAATCATCGTATCCATCATATGTTTACTCCAAAAATATACAATCATCGCAACTAGTGTGAATATTATCATATAAAGCATAAAGGTTCTAGCATAGAAGAAATCATAAAACATTCCGAAACAACAGGCAAATAAACAAGCATTCACAAAATTAAATTTACGAATCGTAAGCACCATCGCACTAAAACCTAAACAAGGGATAAAGATTGTTTGATTTAATAAATAATTTGATGGAAATAAAACCGTTAGAACACCATCAATTAAAAAGCAACAAAAGACAAACAGAGCATGGACTTTCATAATTATTCCTCCACACGATTGATAACACTAACATAATGGAAGTTCATGAAATCTGCTCCAGGAGCTACTAATAACATCTTACCAATTTGATTTTCTAATTCCGTTACTTTTTTAATCTTACCAATATATAAACCACTAGGATATTTTCCACCTAAACCAGATGAAATAACATTCATGTTTTTCTTAACTTGTTCATTATTAGAAAATAATTTCACAATAAAGACGCCTTGATCACTATCATAGTAATCAAGAATACCTTCCGTACTTTCAGTATCACTAATCGCTATTTTTACGCTGACTTTTTGTTTGCGGTCTTCGCTTGTTAGTAGTTTAACAACACTTGTTTTTAAATTAACACTCTCAACACAACCAATTAAGCCTTGATTTGATACAACTGCCATATCTTTTTTAATATTATCTTTTGAACCACGGTTAATGGTGATATGTGAATTCCACATTGTTTCATCACGATTCATAACATTTGCACTTATCTTTTCATACTGAGACAGAGATTCATTCATTTTGTTTAATGCTAATAATTCATTCTTTTCACGAATCAATTCTTGATTACTAACAGCATACATCTTTTCTTGTGCTAACTCTTCTTTTAATTTATCATTCTCTATTTTCGCATTCCAAAGCGAAGAAAAATCACTCGTCCAGTTTTTAAGTGTTTCAACTGGATGATCTATTAACGAATATTTCAGCATTGTAAAAGCATCATAACCAAACTTACTAACAAGATTACCATCTTGCATGTTTTTACTTATGAACCCGAATAGCGTAAAAAATAAGATAAAACCAATTACTATTTTTTGGAAACGAGTAAATCTCGACATCAAATCACCTTCACAATCACTACTTATTTATTATATAGTTAAAAGCTTAGAACTTCAATCAATAAGTAATTTTTGCGCAAAACTTATGTAGTCATTTTTTCCGACAATAATATGATCTAATAATGGAATACCAACAATATCACCTGTTTCTTTTAGACAACGGGTTGTGATAATATCATTTTCACTAGGTTGAGGGTCTCCACTTGGATGATTATGAGCAACCATAATTTTTGCCGCCTTCTTTTCAATCGCTTCTTTATAAACTTCTCGAGGATGAACAACACTCGCATTTAAAGAGCCAATGAATAATGTTTTATAAGCAATAATATGATTTTTATTATCTAAAAAAACTACAATGAAATGTTCTTGTGAAGAAAATCCAATTTGTTTATTTAGCCAATCAACGATTACTTTAGGATGATTCACTTGTATTTCATCTTGTCGACACGTATCAAAAGCAATCCGTTTACTTAACTCAAAGCATGATAATATTTGTAAAGCTTTCGTTTCTTTGATTCCTTTAATCTTAGTTAATGAATTAATATCAAGTGATAAGATATTTGATAGAGAGTTTCCCATCATCAATATCCGATCAGCTAATTGCATTGCACTGCTTCCTTGAGTTCCACTGCGAATAATAATTGCTAATAAATCACGATTTGATAAAGACTCAATTCCATTTAATAATGCTTTTTCACGAGGCCGTTCATCTTTATTTAATTCCTTTACTTTCACCATTTATCAACTCCAATGCATTAGCATAGTCTTTGCTGTTTATAGCGTTTACCACCTTTGAATCATTTGTCGATATCGTTTTTAATAAATAACTCATATGCAATTGATCCAACTTCTTCTGTTGTGCAATCGTTTCTTTTTTATTAGTGCTGACCCCACTTACAACACCAGTTAATTCACCATTTACACTGCGATAAGCTCTTAACCCCGCCGCTTCTAAGTTTCCCATCACTCGTTTAACACTTTCCTCTTGTCGATATAAGCCTATTTGATTCATGTATAGATGATGCTTTTTCACCACTTTCTCCTGTTGAGAAAAGGTGGTAAATGCAACATAATAAAAAGAACTAAATAAAATCGCAAGAACAAATGCAAAACCGTAAATTAGTTTTCGATTCCCCACGCGCGCATCACCTCAGTAAAGACTATGCTAATACATTCATTAATATGATGCTTTAACTATCCCCAGCGTAAACTCAAACCGCCAAAGGAAAAACGACCACGACCGCTAAACAATATCTTACCAATCGCAGCAATACCTGCCGCAATCGCAAGATATGTAAGATAGCTTCCCATACTATAACCTCCTCTATACTACTCTATACGCAAAGGATGATTGAATACCTAAAAAAAAGAACATTCAATTGATTCAAAATGAATGTTCTAAATATTATATTATAGAGAAAAAGCAATACTAGCAACATAGGACAATAAGATTAAAACACTTGCTGTCAAAACGATTCCTTTATGTTCTTTCTTATACAATACAACTAACATTAAAACAGAAGAAATAGCACCAAAGATAATTAAATTAAATACTTGACCATCATTTAAATAAATACCACCTTTGGTATATAAGAAATCCGCAAAACATAAAATTGTAAAGTTAAATAAATTACTACCAACAACATTTCCAAATGAAGCATTGAAATTGCCCATTTTAACTAAAGAAATGGAAGCTGATAATTCTGGAAGGCTGGTTGCAACCCCTAAGAATACCGCACCTGCTACAGTAGCCCCTAAGCCTAAGTCAGCAGCAATCTTACTAGTAACTTGGGTTAATAAAATAGAAACACCAACTAGTAATAAACTAAAGAATAAGAAACGCATCGCAATCTGTGGAACCGTTAAATCTAAATTACACTCTTCTTCATTGGCAGCAGAATCATCATTCTTCATCATTTTCACATTAATTGCATAAACGACGATGATTAAGATTGTCATTAGATTCACATGAATTGGACCAAGTGGAATATCGATTGGTTTTATAATGGCAATGGCTACTAATACATACATCACGATTCCATAATAAAGCGTACTCTTATGAGAATTACTCACTTTTGATTTTTTATAACCATTGAATGTAAATAACATTAAACCAGCAATGATACATAAATTAAATACATTACTTCCTAAAACATCACCTTGTACAAGTTGTGGCTCATCTAACACTAATACAGCAGTAAGCGATGTAAACAGTTCTGGTAATGATGTAACAGCAGCTAATAATACGCCCCCTAAAAACGCTCCAGAGAGGCTTGTTTTTTTATCTAAAGCATCAACATACGTAGATAAACGTACGGAAAATACGACAACCAATATGGCTAAAATTAAATATTCTATATAAATCATAACTGCTCCTTTTCCTAGTAATATCTGCTAAGTAGCAGCATTCTATCCCTATATGATAATCGTTACATAGGGTACGTGTCAAATTAATTTCCTAAAACATTAACAATCCGAGAGAGAGCTTTCTTTAAAACTGATTGTGGACAAGCCATATTAATTCTCTCAAAAAGTGATCCTTCTTCTCCAAACATAATTCCTTCATCTAAAATAACATGTGCCTTTTGAATCATTAAGTGCTTTAATTCATCATTACTTTTAACATAATAACTAAAATCAACCCAAGCCAAATAAGTGCCTTCACACTCTGAAACAATCGCCTTAGGACAATGTTCACTTAAATACTTCTTTAAGAATTCAAAATTATCATCAATATATGCATTACATTCATCTAACCATCTTTCCCCTTGATCATAAGCAGCAATGGTAGCATCACGAGCAAATGTATTACACTTTGATAAAGATGCCTGTTCAACAACTATCTTATTCCATGCCTCTATATAATCATTATTATAAATAATAATATTACTATTCTGAAGCCCAGCAAGATTAAAAGACTTACTAGGAGCAGTACAAGTAATAATTTCATTACGATATTCTGGGCAGCATTTAACAAGTGGAAGATGATGATGCCCTTTACGAATTAAATCTCCATGAATCTCATCTGAAATAATCCATTTGTGATATTTTGAGGCAATTGCAACTACTTGTTTCAATTCATCTTCATGCCATACTCGTCCTACTGGATTATGTGGAGAACACAAAATCATCCCTTTCACATGAGGTAATTTCATTTTATTCTCTAAATCAACAAAATCCATTGTATAAGCACCATTCTTACGAACTAAAGGATTATTTACAACCACACGATTATTATTTAGAATCTTTTTCGCAAAAGGATAATAAACCGGACTTTGAATTATAATACCATCTCCCTGTTTACTTAATGCTTGGATAATAAAAGAAATAGCTGGAACTACACCTGGGGCAAAGAAGATATTATTAGCTTCAATTTCCCAATCAAAGCGACGTTTAAACCAGTTAATAATCGCTCTATCATATTGTTTGTCATCTTCATCCCCATAACCATAAATAGGATGAGTTGCTCGTTTTATAATTGCCTCAACAATTACTTCAGCACAGGCAAAGTCCATATCCGCTACCCATAGTGCTAGTCCATCATCTCCATCAAAATGAAAATGTTTATTCAATTGATTCCATTTAACTGCATTACTATCTTCACGATTAATCACTTGATCAAAATTATAATGTTTCATACGTTAGCTCCTACTTAATATAATGTTTATTTTTCTTATACCAGATTAAACCAATACCTAGTGAAATAAAACTTGCGATACCAATTAATAACAAACTTCGATTTTGTTCAAAAAAATCACCAATTTTATCACAATAGTATAAAACAAAGTTTCTATCGACACTTTTAAGGGCATGGATTTCAATTGATTTTACTACTTCCTTATTTGCTTTTATTTCTAAAGTTCCAAGTAATGCACCCTTTTTAACTGGTGTTTTAATATCTGAATTACCAACATAATTAAATTTAATATCTTCATTATTTATTCCTTTTGGAACTAAAGCCGTTAAATCATTTTTACTTTCATAAACAAATTCTTTATTTCTAAAATTCCAAAGTACATTAACTCTTAATAATTCTTCCCCTTTTCGCTTCACAATCCGATTCTCATAATGATCAAAGTAGTAATCATAAACTTTAATCGCATCCATCACATTATAAGGCTCAAGGTTATCGTGACCATTTTGAGTTGTAATGAGTAAATAAGCATCCTTTTTGTTCTTTGCAACTGATGCCAAACACATTCCCGCTTCCGGTGTAAATCCGGTTTTACCACCTTTTATATAATCTGCTTTATAATTCAAGGATTGAATTTGTCGACTTAATGTACTCTTAAATATTAGACCTTTACTATTTTTATTTATTTTACTTGTTTGATACTTTTTTGCACAGAATATCTTATAAAAGTCTTTGTTCTTAATAGCTGCTTGAAGAAGTTTTGCCAAATCATTACATGTCGTATAATGATTATCATCATGCAATCCAGTTGGATTTGTAAAGTTTGTATGATTCATTCCTAATTGTTTTGCTTTCTTATTCATTAACTTGACAAATGATGGAACACTACCAGCCGTTTTATAAGCTAATCCATTCACTGCTTCTGCCCCACTTGCAAGTAAAGTACCATAAAGTAAATCTTCGATTGTGACAGTGTTACCAACTTCAAAGCCGGCAAGTGATGCTTCTGCTTCATATAAACCTTCAAACATATCCTTTGTGAGAACAACTTTTTCATCCAATCGATCCATATGTTCAATTGCTACTAAGGCACTCATTACTTTTGTAATGGATGCTGGATAAGTCTTTTCATCTGCCGCTTTAGAAAACACAACAAGATTATCGTTTAAATTAATTAAGACCGCATGTTCACTACCGATTGATAATGTTTCTTCTGCCTTAATTGGTTGAATCATTGATATACTTATCATCCATAAACAGATTACAATCATAAATTTTTTCAACATAATTTTTTCTCCCTCAATAAAATACCAAAAAGATGGATAAGAAAACTTACTTAACCATCTTTTCAAATGCATCTTTTGCCGCCATTTGCTCTGCTCTTTTCTTAGAATAACCTCGTCCCGTTCCTAAGGTAATATCTTCTAGAATAACAGCTACTTCAAATAAGGGTTTATTACTAGGTCCGACCATTGATAGCATTTCATAATGCACGGTTTTACGTGCATCAGATTGTACGTATTCTTGTAATTTTGTTTTATAATCAATCACACGCTCACTTTTAGGGGATGTAATCATCGGCGTGAGAACTCGTTCAAGTAAAATATTAATTGCAGTAATTCCCTGGTCTAAATAAATAGCACCAAGTAATGCTTCAAACATATCTGCCAAAATCGAATCACGATTTCTTCCACCCATTTTCTCTTCACCAATGCCAAGTAAAAGATATTTACCCCACTCAAATTGTCGATTATAAGAAGCTAATGCTTCTTCACAAACTAGTTGAGCCCGTAAGGTTGTCATTTCACCTTCACTTAGTTCTGGTTCAATTAAAAATAGTTTTTGTGTCGACCATAACTGTAAAACTGCATCTCCCATGAATTCTAAACGTTCATTATCATGGTAAATTGACTTGTGTTCATTCACATAAGAAGAGTGAACAAGTGCTTGATTTACTAAAGTTTTATCCTGTATTGTTATATCATGTTGTTTAAGCCAATCAAAAATAGTATTCATTATTATTTATCTTCCTTTACTTAATAAAAGTATTATATCATTAATCTAAGTATGTTGTTGATGAAATTTGTTCATCTCGATATTTCTTTAAATCTTCATATGCTTTTTCATCCAAATGCTTTAAAACATCGATAGCATCATCTCTAGCCACTTGAAGAATATTTGCATCGGCAATTACATCACCAAGAATAAAACCTGGAATACCGCTTTGACGGTTTCCTAAAATATCTCCCGGCCCTCTAATTTGTAAATCGGCAGTTGCGATATAGAAACCATCGTCACTTGATTCAATGATTGATAAACGTTTTAAGGCATCTGCATCTTTACTGTTAGTTAATAGATAACAATATCCATCTCGATTACCTCGACCTATGCGGCCTCTTAATTGATGAATTTGAGATAAACCAAAACGATCCGCATCATAAATTACCATTAAATTAGCATCTTTAACATCAACCCCAACTTCAATTACGGTTGTTGCGACTAGAATGTTAATTTTATGATCAACAAACTCCTGCATCACTTCATCCTTTTCTTCACTGCTCATCTTACCATGAAGTAAACCAATCTTATATTTCTTACCTAATGTTTGATTCATTGCATCATAAATATCATTTACATTACGAACTGGATAATCTTCATTCTTTTCAATTGCTGGGCATACCACAAAGCATTGATCTCCTTCATCTAATTTTTCTAACAAAAAAGGTAAGAAAGAATTCATCGTATTTTCTTTTACTAACTTAGTTATCTTAGCTCTGCGACCTCGAGGTAATTGAGTAACAGTAGATACATCCATATCACCATATAAAGACAGCGCTAGCGTCCGTGGAATTGGTGTAGCACTCATTAATAAGAAATCCACCTTATCCCCCTTCGCAATCAATTTACGGCGTTGTTCAACCCCAAAACGATGTTGTTCATCGGTTACTACTAAACCTAAATCATCGAAAGTGACCTCTTCTTGAAACAAAGCATGCGTTCCAATAATTAAATCAATTTCATTATTCTTTAAACGTTTTAATATTTCTTTTTTCTTACTTGGTTTTAAAGAAGAATATAAAACTTCAACTTCTACATCATAATCACGAAACAATTCTTTTAGATTATCACGATGTTGCTTTGCCAAGATTTCAGTAGGTGCCATAAATGCAGCTTGTTTATGTGAGAGAACACAGGCATACATTGCAAAAGCGGCAACCAATGTTTTACCACAACCAACATCACCTTGTACCATTCGATACATTATTTTATCACTCTTCATATCACTTAATATATCTTGAATTGTTTCATATTGATCCTTTGTTAATTGAAATGAAAGTGTATTATTTAACTTCATTACTTCACCTACATCAAACGTTTTACCAGCATTCATGGTTGTATTACTTTGCATTTGTTTTAGTGCCTGCATCGTAAATTGAAACTTAAAAAATTCTTCATACTTCAAATGTCGAAGACTTTGTTTTAAACTTTCATAATCATGTGGGTGATGAATATTATATAGAGCACATTCACGATGAATCAATCGATACTTTATTCTTATTACTTCTGGAATAAAATCCTTAATATCATCTTTTAATAAAACATAAGCCTTATCAATATATTTTCTTATATCTTTTTGAGAAATTCCTTCTTTAACATTATAAATTGGCTCAATTCCAAGTTGATCTTTTAATGGTTTAAAATTATATTGATTTGCAGTTATCCGATCCTTCCCATCATATTTCCCAATAATAGTAATGGATGTTCCCATCTTAAAATACTGAATCCAAGGTCGATTAAATAACGATATTTCTAATTCATGATCTTCAAAACTAATTTTAAACTTAGTGACACTGCGATGATAGCCAAAACGGATGATTCGTGCTTGTGAGATAATAATTCCCTCAACACAAATTTTACTATCCTTCATCCATTGCTGATACGGAATTATTTCTATTTGTTCATAACGAAAAGGATAGTGTATCAATAAATCCTCCACACAATTAATTCCCATCTGTTTTAACACAGCTATTTTTTTGTCTGATATTTTTAATTTAGATAGTTCCATATGCCTTATTATAAGCGTTTACCTAGTAAATAAGCAACCTAAATCATTTTTTAAAACTGCTTTTATTCAACAACGGATGGCTTTTTTAGAAATAAACCAAGAATAATCGCAGCGATTAAAGATAAAGAAGCACCAAATACAAAAGGAGCATAGGCACCAACCCCATCCCACAGTAAACCAGCAATAAAACTAGCTGGTAGCAATGCAACACCAACTAACATCGATTGAAAGCCTAACATCGTTCCTCTTAAATCACTTGGTGCTATTTCCGCAATAAAGGCTCTCTCTACGCCTGCACTCATCGCACTGTATACTCCATAAAGAACAAAGATCATTATCATTAAAGTTTTACTGTGAACAAACCCAAAGCCAAGATACACAAGCGAAAACATCAAATAACCACTCACAAGTAATGCTTTACGACCAATCTTATCTGATAATTTACCAAGCGGATAAGCTAGAACTGATGCGGTTAAATTATATATAAAATATAGTAAAATTACATTCGAATTAGAAAAGCCAGCATTACCTGCTCTAAGTAATAAGAATGTATTGGATGAATTTCCTAAAGTAAATAAAAAACACACGAATAAATATAATTTTAACCGATGATCCAAACATTTTGTTTTCTTCCAAAAAGGTTCAACTTTGCTTTCAACTTGATGAATCGGTTTTTCTTTTACGAAATGAAAGAAAACCAAACCAAGTACAACTGGAATCATTGAAAGAGCAAATATTTGTTTATAACCATGTTCTCCACTTACTGATTTCAATAAAATAAAAGAGATTAAAATACCAATTGCGGAACCAGCCATATCAAGTGCTTTATGAATACCAAATGCACTTCCTGCATGACCCTCACTAGCACTATCTGCTACCATAACATCACGTGGTGCTGTTCTAATACCCTTACCTAGACGATCTACGACTCTTGCGAGTAAGATACCAAACCAAGAAGATGCGAAGATTAACGCAAGTTTATAAAACAAACCTAATCCATAGCCAGTAAAAGCAAGTGGTTTCTTATGTTTATACTTATCACTAATGTAGCCACTAAAGACCTTTAATAAACTAGCAAGACTCTCTGCAATGCCTTCAATAAACCCAACTAACGTCGGTGTTGCCCCAAAAGCTGATGTAAGATATAGTGGGATTAAAGGATAAACCATCTCACTTGAAATATCTGAAAAAAAACTAACTAAACCAAGAAATATGACATTTCTCATAAAAATGCCTCCCGTTATAAAAAAAGTACTAAATACAAGCGTATTGTAGCACTTTTATTAATAATTAAAAAGTCGGTTTTTTAATATGATCACTTGTTCCATATAACAATACCATTGGTTGAGAATTAGTCCAACGAATTGTTAACGCTTTTACCTTTAAAACTACTTGTTTATCTTCACTTACAATTTCAAGATTATCAGTTTTCCCTTTTTTAATCTTTTCTAACAAACAAGTTTCACAAGGTCCACATTGTCCCCCTCTTAAAGTTGTAAAGCAATATTCACCAGGCTTTGCCGAAGGCAATAATTCTTGCATTTTCTTATTTGTATATTCAATTGTATGATGTTCTGGATTAACTACACAAATATAATCTGGTAATATATCTAGTATCTTTAAACGTGTATGCAAATTCTCAATTAACGTCGCTTCCGCTTCTTTCTTAAATAAGAAAACACTTAATATTTTCGCCAGATAAGATAGTTTTGAGATTTCTTCACTTGTCCATACTCGATACTCATCACATGCACCAAATCCAATCATTCCATAAGTCTTTTCATCATTAACAATTGTCACCTGTAATGTAGACATAATTCCTTGCGCTTTCATTAAATCACGAATATATGGTGATAATTCGTTTACATTATTACAATATAAGAGACCATTTTCATCAAAACTATTCATAATACTCTCTTCACCTGAATGAATTAATACATTTTGTAATTGATCAATAACAGAAACTACACCATCGTTACACCATTCGAAAATATTACGAAGTGATCGATGTTCTTCATAACATTCAAAGATAGCAACACGACTTACATGGAAATATTGACCAATCGCTGCAAGTGCCATACGAATACTTACTGCGAAATTATTACTTGCATACAATAAATCAAATATATGCTCTTCTAAATTATAAGTGCTCTTAAGATTTGAACGTTCTACATCTTTCGTTAAATCACTCTTAATCGGATACTGTTTTGCATCCTTATCTTGATAAAGAACAAATTGATCTTTACCACTTTGTTTCGATTGATATAAAGCAGCATCACCTTTTCGATAATAGGAATCAAATGTATCTTTATCACGATTCTCAATAATCACAATTCCCATACTACTTGTAATCTTATGATCCTTTTTATCACCAAGATATGTTTGTCTTAGTTCATTCGACAATTCGGTTACCTTTTTTAATACACCACTAATATCCGCAATATTTCTCATAAGAATAGCAAACTCATCGCCACCCATTCTTCCTAAAATATCGTCACTTCTAAATGTTTTTTTAAGTTTAGCACAAACCTCTATTAAAACAACATCGCCAAATGCATGACCATAATTATCATTAATACTCTTAAAATCATCAATATCTAAAACGATTAACGCCATTCTCTCTAAAGGATTATTTTGAATTGCTTTATTACATAAAGCATCCATTGCGACACGATTATATAACCCAGTCATTGCATCAATTTGAACTTTATTCTCTAACCATTCCGTTTGTTTTTTAATACCATCAATATCCGACATATAACCAACTAAGCGTGATGGCTTTTGATGTTCATCCTTAATAATACTTAAATCCACTCTTGCCCAAATAAAGGAATTATCATAACGGCGTAGTCTTGCATCAAAACTAACTATACCTTTTGTTAATAATTCTTTCATCTTACCCTTAACAAGAGTGATATCTTCATCATGAAAGAAATAAGCTGGAATTGCTTCTGCAAATTCATGATAAGGCAAAGCAGAAAATTTACCTGTTTCTCTTAATAATACCTCTCCTTTAACCCCAAATATACGTTCAGCATTTTCAAAATGAGTATATACTTTGTTTTTTAAATCTACTTCAAATAAGGTTCCACTTGAAGCATTAATCGCAACTGAGAATCGGTTTTCACTTAATTTCAACTCTTCTTCTTGTTTCTTTAATGTAGTAATATCTGTAATAATACTATGATTATAAATACCCGTGTCATCTTTCACTACATACCCACGATCAATTACCCAAATTGCTTCCTTATTCTTTCCGTGTATACGATAAGAAATATGATAATTATTATGATCCTTTGACTGTTCTAAATAATCTTCAAAAGCTTGATTAAAATCTTCTTCAAACATCATATCAACAAAACGACCATGATAAAGAGAATTTATATCTTCAAGGGTATATCCAGTCATATTACTAAAACCATTGCTTATATAATTTACAATAATTTCATCTGCTTGCCTAGAATGCTTTGTAACGATAACGCCACCATTAATATTATCTAATAAAGATTGATATTTATTATTCGCAACAATTACTTCTTTACGACGTTTAAGATTATGATAAGTAATCCATGCCGATACCACAATTGTTAATAAAATAAGTTTTATAATTAAAACCATAACAACCCGATTCGTAGCCTTTTCTTGTTTCAGCATTAAAGTATCAGAAGCAATACTAAAAGTATACCAATCATTTACCGTAGATGGCATTAAACTTACAAACCGCTTTTCCCCTTTATAATTAAACTCAAAGTTTTTACTTTCCTTATTCTTAATTATATTCTTTAAATCTTTAATTGAAGAATCAATAATTTCTGTCTTACTAAAAAAATGAAATAAATTATTCTCCTTTGATAATCGATCTTCATGTTTACTTGAAAAAATAATAGATCCATCCGGAGATATAACAAATCCATAACCATCACTATAATAAGTTGAATCTAATAGCAGAGTACCTGCTGTTGAAATAGGATAAACGCCAAATAATATTCCATTACTCAATCCATCTTTAAAAATCGGAACAGATATGATGATTGTCTTTTCACCTGTAGTAAGTGAATCCATTGGTTGAGTTACATTACTTTCCCCATTCATTGCTTTTACAAAATAATCACGATTATTAATATCAACTACTTCTTTACAATTTGAATAACTAATTCCATCTTTCCCACTTACTACTAGTTTAGTATATCCACCATCATCTACTGCATTTTGTAGCAAAGTTGAAAGTTCTTCAGGCAACCAATTTTGTTTGGCTTCTAAAGCATCAGAAAGAACTTTTAGAGTTATCGTATTATGATTAATTCGATCAACAAAAGTCTTATTATAATGTTGTGATACTTCATCAAGTGTACGATACGTTTCTTTCTTCAATGTATTTTGCAATTGAAAAGAAAAATCCCATAAAACTAGAGCGGATGACACGATGACAATTATAATAAATACTAGATTAATCGTTGTTTTCTTTATACTCATACAAATCCCCTTTACTACTTATTATCAATTGTAGCCTGAATTCATCTTTAACACAATCTTTTTAAGTAATTATTACTTCTTATACATCAAAAATAACTAAAAATATAACTATATTTTTATATTTAACACAAAATATATCCATTAGTGGAGATGTTTGTAACACCTATCACTCTTATTTACTCTTTGCTATCGCTTCATAAAGCGTTTCATATAACAATAAAGCATCAATTGGCTTTGGTAAATGTGCATTCATTCCCGCTACTTTTGATTTATTTACATCCTCATCAAAAGCATTCGCAGTCATTGCGATAATCGGTATTCTTTTTGCCTGAGTATGCTTTGAACTACGAATCACTTTCGTCGCTTCATATCCATCCATAATCGGCATTCGGATATCCATCAACACTGCATCATACATAGATTCTTTACTATTTTCAAACATAGCACATGCTATCTTACCATTTTCCGCCACATCAACAATGGCATTTTTATATTCTAACAGTTTCTTGGCAACCATCACATTAATTGGTTGATCTTCAACTAACAAAATACGTTTATCGCTAAAATCATAATCTTGATCCTTATGTAAGCTATGCTTATCTTCTTCAATCTTTCGATCATCACTTAAAATTTCAAGGGGAATTTGTACCTTGAAAGTTGTACCTTTACTAAGTGTACTCTCTACTAAAATATTACCTCCCATAAGTTCTGCAAGATTTTTAGATATAGCAAGTCCTAAGCCACTTCCTCCATAACTTGATTGTAATCCATTATGTTCTTGGGCAAATGGGTTAAACAACTCACTTAAAAATGCTTCACTAATACCAATACCAGTATCGCTAATTGTAAAACAAATATTAGCTATTTTCCCTTCTACACTCAACTGTGCAATATCTAAATGCACAACTCCACGTTTCGCAGTAAACTTAACTGCATTCGTTAATATATTAATTAATATTTGTTGAAGTCTTACACTATCACCAATGTAACGATATGGAAGTCCTTCAAATTTACTTACAATATAACGAACGCCTTTATTACTCGCTTGTTCTTCAATAATAATATTGATTGAATCCAAAAAAGTTGCACAAACAAAAGGTTCATTTTTTAATGTTACTTTACCTGTTTCAATTTTAGACATATCTAAAATATCATTTAATAACTGTAATAAATAACGTGAAGCATATTGTGATTTTTCAATACAATCAGCCAAGAAATCTGGTTCAAGAAGATGCTGCATCGCTAATTGATCCATCCCCATAATTGCATTCATTGGCGTTCTTAATTCATGAGAAATACGCGATAAAAACTCTGATTTAGCCGCATTCGCATGTTGCGCCATTGTGACCGCTTCAACTAGTTCCTTATTTCGCTTTTCTTGTTCTTCAACCGCTTCACTAATATCAATTCTTGTCATCAAAATACTTAATAATTCTCGATTAATGTAACTAAAACGTAATTCTTTTTTATAGATACCACCATCTTCATTCGGCATTCCATAAAAGATACTATAAGTCGTTTGATTTTCAAGTTGTTTGATTATGTTACGAAGCGTTAATTCTTTTTCTACTCGTTTAATATCACTTTTAATAATATACTGTTCAACATATTTCAATGTTTCAGGTTCAAAAGCTTCACTTTGATACGCATAATCATTTTGAAGATTCTTTTCA
Organism: Erysipelotrichaceae bacterium; assembly: GCA_036641395.1. Taxonomy (GTDB): domain Bacteria; phylum Bacillota_I; class Bacilli_A; order Erysipelotrichales; family Erysipelotrichaceae; genus JAVXTH01. Next base: position 14,313 of record JAVWEY010000009.1, on the reverse strand, counting down.
CTATAACGAACTGCAGAATTACGGGTTGCATCAATAACAACTAAAAAATCATAATCCGTTTTTACCACTGCATTCATAATGTGTTGCATCGTTCGCTCATTAGTAATATCTGTTGAATATAAGAAAGCAATAATTTCTCCATTCTCTTTCTTCATCATATGAGCAGTTAACATTGTCCAATAACGTCGACCATTAATTTTACGAATTAATTCAAGTGAAATTGTTGTCTTTCCAGTTGCAAACTGTTTAAGTAAACTTTCAATATTAAACACCGACTTACATTGTTGTTGCATCTCTTTTGTAGCAAGTTCACTATAAAGATTATCAAAATATGCTTGAACATTAACTGCGTTCTTCATATTATCATTTACTTCAGTGAAGATACTTTTATAATCCAAAATAATATTTTTAGTTAAATTAACGTTAATCGACACCATCGTCGCTTTTTGCATTGCTTCACGATAAGCAAGTTCATCATGATATCGCTTCTCTGCTTCTTTTTCCGTAGTAATATCACGTCCTACACAATAGGCTCTCACTGGTTTTCCTTCATCGTCAAAGGCATTGGTATAAATAACTCGCTCACACCAATAATCATCTTTCCATGAATTTCGAATCCATAAATCAGCGGTTACTTCTTTTTCTCCTCGTTTTAATCTATCTATCATATCAAATAATAAAATTGCACTATCCTCACGAATATGGCCTCCATTTACGGCCTCTTTTAAGTAGTTGGCAACAACATAATTTTTCGGATTTACTTTCGGTGATTTTGAATAAATAATCATTTCATCTAATGCATAATTATATTCCCAAATATTAATATCAGCAGAATGAATTGCTGCAGCATAACGTGATTCACTTTCTCTAAGTGCCTGTTCCACCCGTTTTTGCTTCGTCATATCCGTATAGTAAGCGTAAACTAGTTCTTGTCCATCTTCACCCCTTTGATGTTGAGAACATTGATTAACCCAAATTAAACTACCGTCTTTTCTAACAATCCGAAAAGTAACTTCATATGCTTCTAAACTTCCATTATGAACATCGGCTTCTTCTTTTAATCTTTTAATATCTTCATTATAAATAAAATCCCAAGCTGATTTATATATACCGCTAATTGATTCATTCTCATCTTTATAACCTAACATTTCACTCAATTTTTTATTCGCATAAATAATATTGTATTCTGGATAACTGCTTACAATAATAATTCCAATTGGTAAAGATAATCTCATTAATTCTTCTTTAATAAGCGATGATTGCAACATTTGTTAATCCTCCTTAAATAAAAAATTATGCAAGGTCTGATATAACAATATTGGTTCAATCGGCTTTGCAAGATGGGCATTCATTCCCGCATCTTTTGTTTTTTTAATATCTTCATCAAATGCATTCGCTGTCATTGCAATGATTGGAATATTCATCGCATCTTCTTTACGCATCTGACGAATTGATTTAGCAGCGGTAATTCCATCCATAATCGGCATTCGGATATCCATTAAAATCGCATCAAAATAACCAACATCTCGTTGTGCAAATAGTTCAATTGCTTGTAACCCATTCTCTGCTACCTCTACCTTTAAATTCTTAGTGTTTAATAACTTCTTCGCAACTTCAATATTAAGCGGATGATCTTCAACTAATAACACCCGTTTACCAGTAAAATCAAATACTTGTGGCACCGCATTTCTTTCTAACCCATCTAATCCATTATAGAATTTTTCAATGGCACTACTTAAAGATGACTTAAAAACCGGTTTAGAAATCAATAAATTAACACCTGCTTGATATGCTTCTTCTTCAATCAAGACCCAATCATATGCCGTCATAATAATAATTGTAACATCACTACCTACCATTTTTCTTATTTCACGGGTTGTTTCAATTCCATTCATTTCTGGCATTTTCCAATCAATTAAAATAATATCATAAGTCTTACCTTTTTCTAATTGATGCTGTATCTTTTCAATTGCTTTTAGCCCATTTGTTACATATTCCGCTTTCATATGCATTTCTTTGAATATTTCTAAAGTATGTTCACAAATAAGCACATCATCATCAATAATAAGTGCGTTTAATTTCTTTAAATGCATTTGAAAATTCGAATCCGTTTTTATCTTATTTTTCTTCGAAATACCAAGACTTAATTCTACTACAAACTCACTACCAATGCCTTCAATACTATTAACACTAATAGTACCACCCATCAGTTCAACTAAATTCTTACAAATAGCAAGACCCAGGCCTGTACCTACATAAGGCGTTGTAGAACCTGATTGTTGTTGTTCAAAAGGTTCAAATAAATGTGATAAAAATTCAGAATTAATTCCAATTCCAGAATCATTCACCGTAAATTTCATTCGTGCTTTGTTACCTTTTTTAGCTGTTTGCGAAATGATAAACTGTACTTTGCCTCCACTTGGTGTAAACTTAATCGCATTCGCAATTATATTTACCAAAACTTGTTGTAATTTCATCGCATCGCCTATGTATTCATCATCTAAGGAACTCGTTAGAATTGCTTCATAATCTATTCCTTTTTCAGTAGCTTGTGAATAAAAAATATCATTGATATCATTAACAAAATCTTCAAAAGGGATACTTTCATTACGAATAAAAACCTTGCCACTTTCAATGCGTGACATATCTAAAATATCATTGATTAGCGTTAGTAAGAAACGTGCTGATATTCCAACTTTAGAAATATATTGAGATACCAGTTGAGGATCATCAACACAATCTGCAGCTAATGAAGCCATGCCAATAATCGCATTCATCGGTGTTCTTATTTCATGTGACATATGCGATAAAAATTCAGATTTCGCATTACTAGCTTGTTGAGCAGATAAAAGGGCTGTGCCTAATATCTCATTTTTCTTTTGTTCTTCATTATAAATATCCGTAATATCACTACGCGTTAATACAATTTTTTGGTGAGGTCGATCTAAATAAGAAAACTGTAATTTCTTTCTTGTAATCAATCCATTATCTTCTCTTACACGACAAAATGTTGTATAAACATTATGCTTATCCAACTCTTTTAATACGTTTTTTAACGACATTTCATGGATATTACGCTCAATATCCTCATCAACTAAGTATTTATGAGCATATACCTTTACTTCATGTTCATAACTTGCTGCATGCATTGGTGGAAGTGATGTTTCTCCACTAAACTGTGCAAACAACATATAAGACCCATTCACAAGATCTAGCAGCGCTAAGTAATCATAATCAAGTGCTACTACAGCATCGACTAACTCTCTCGATACCTTTTTTTGATCAATATCAATTGCATAAATAAATGCTTCGGCATCTCCTGTATTAGGATTTAAGAACATTTCAATCTCAACTTTAGTCCAAATAATTCTGCCATCGCCAAAGTCCATATAACTTTCTTTAGATAAATTCGTTTTACCTTTTCTAAAGTTTTCAAGTAAATTTAATCGATTAAAAACATTTTTATATTCCAAAAGTTCTTCAGGATAAACATGAATTTGATACTCACGTTCAAAAAAGTCATCAACGCTTCCATCCCCTTGAAAACTTAGGACTTTCGCATTATCACTTTGACCATCTTCACATATATTTTTTGATAGATTTAATTTATAAGAACCAACAACTTCTTGGTTATGAAGATTACGCCATTTAAATTCATCTTCATAGCGTGCTTCTAAACGAACTCGTTTTGATATATCCTTAGCTGTTCCTATCGCTTTAATTGGTTTTTCATTATCATCAAATAGTGTTGTATAAGTAATTTCATACCACCACGATACATCGCTATTTTTATTACGCCAACGACCAATGCTTCTCGCTGTCTTTTCACCAGCATAAATTTTCCTATACATTTCTTGCATTGCTGGTAGATCTTCTCTTAAAAGTGGACTATCTGCTTCGCGAAATACTTCCGGTACATTCTCAATCGTTGTCACATTCTTAAAATAATCAATTTCAGTTGCATTATTCAAGTCATACATTGTATGAGTTTCAAGATCAAACATCCATTGACTTATATCACATTGATTTGCAGCAATCGCATAATGCTGCGATAAGTCTTTATAAACACTAATGTTTTCTGCCGTTCCCAATGCTTTAACAACATTCCTATTTTCATCAAATGTCATATGATATTGCACTTTCTTCCAAATCAAAGTACCATTTTCATTCACTAATATTTCGCTTGTTATTTCTTCTTTCCCACAAACAACATCTTGATGAAGTTGAAGCCAATCACTGATTGATGTTTTATGAATTAAACCTTTTATTACCATCTTTTGTGGATAATCTTTCCATAATTCTGGATTATTAAGTTCATCCATAACAATATCTCCTGGAACAACATGTTGATCTTTAGGATAATAAGTCCAATATTGAATCCCGCAATATTTTAAGATAGAATATACATCTACATCATTATTTGCTTTCATATGCCTTCACCTCATTTTGTTTTAACTTGATTGGATCAATATCACTTACATCAATTGCTATTTCAATATGAAATATTGAATCGTTATGCTTAATATTTTCTCCACGCATTAAAAATACATGTACCTGATCCGGTCCTCTAAACAAACAAGTATGCATTTTATTTAGTCCTATCTTCTTCATGAAGCAAAAATCACATGGTTTATGCTTATGCATTAAGATTTCATAACACTTTTTCCCAACACATTGATATTGATTCACATTCATAGCTTGGCATAGACTCTTATTTGCGTAAATTAATTCATAAGTATCTTTATCACAAACATAAACACAATCTTTTATATCATCCAAAATCATTTTCGCATCATGTATCCAATTATGAATCGATACCATATTCTCTTCCCCATAAATTGAAACATTATTATTACCTTGGCACTTAGCACTATACAAAGCTTTATCAGCTTGATGATAAAGTATGTCAAAACTATGATAGATAGATGAAGATAATGCTAGACCTAAGGAACAAGATAATGACGCATTTTCTCCTGCTATTTTAATGCTAGCAATATCATTACATAATGATTTAGCTTTCTCTTTTACGCCTGCCACATCAGGGATATCACGTACAAAAGCAGCAAATTCATCGCCACCCATTCTTGCGACAATATCATTCTTTCTAAAATGATGACGCATTTTTTTCCCAACTTCAAAAAGAACTTTATCTCCATAATCATGACCATTACGTTCATTTATTTCTTTAAAATTATCAATATCCAACATTACCATGACACAAGTCCCTTGCGAACAAGCAAGTTGTTGGGTAATCATTTCTTGGGCACTCACACGATTAATTAAACCAGTCATCTGATCTATATTAACTTGTTGAGAAACAGAATTATAAGCATGTACCATTTCTTTAAAGCGATGAGTTAGTTTAAGTACATTATCAATTCTGCGTTTAACTACAGCTTCTACAAAAGGTTTCACAATATAATCATCTGCACCTAATGAAAAAGCTTGTGTTTGTTGTAGTGTACTATCTTCATCCGTAACCATAATAACTGGTATTCCTTCTAGATTAGATTTATTATTCTTATACTTCATGAACTCATTACCATCCATTACCGGCATATTAATATCTAATAATATAAGATCTATTTGATTTGGATTATCTAATAATATTTTTATCGCTTCTTCTCCATTTTCTGCTTCTAAGAAAAAGAAATTTTCCTGTAACATATTCATCAAAATCATTCGATTAGTTGCAATATCATCAACAATTAAAATCGTCTGATTTCTTGTTTCCTGATTTTTTTCATTTTGTTCATACTTTCTAAGTTTAACCTCTAATTCTCGACGCATGCTTATATCAGTCAATTCACCAATAATAATATGTTTACTTCCAACCGTTGCAACATAATGTAATTTACTTTGAATCCAAATCTCTTTACCATCACTGCATGCTCGCTCATATTCACATTCGAATACTGATTGATTATTCACGCATGCGGTAAATGTTTTTAGTATGATTCCGATATATTCACTCTTAACTAAATCTAATAAATTTGATGTTGTACGTAACATATCATCATGACCTAATAACGCATAATATGCATCATTTACACGAATTGGTTCAATCTGATTATCCGCAAATTCATAAATTACCGCAGCCTGTAAAGCACTACCAAATAACATTTTCATATCAGGAGCAAGTGAAAACAATTCATCATAGTCGAAATAGTCCGTTTTTTGGTCCATTAAAAGACTAACCCCATTTTTTAATTTATCGCATAATTGTTCATATTCAAATGCTGGCATTGGTAACGCATAATAAAACCCTTGAACATAATCACAACCGACACTTCTTAAAAAATCGACTTGTTCAATTGTTTCTGCACCTTCCGCAATGACTGGAATTTTTAACCACTTTGCCATTCGAATAATCGATGCGATAATATTTTCTCCGCGTCCTGGAAATTCAGTAACTGATAAGAATCTCATATCAATCTTTAAAACATCAATCATGATATCTTTTAATAAAGAAAGAGAGGAATAACCACTACCAAAATCATCCATCATAACTACAAAACCATTACTTTGTAACTGACTCATAACTTTTTTCATTGCAATTGGGCTATCGGTATAAGCACTTTCCGTTAATTCCAAGTTTAAAAGACTAGGTTCTAATTGATAACGATAAACTAGTCCCAACAACATTTCAACTAAGTTTGGATTATAAACATTTACTCTTGAAATATTAACCGATAATGGATAAGGATTTTTACCTTGTTCAATCCAGTGATGAAGCAATTTACATGCTTGTTCCCAAACATAATAATCTAATTTAGTAATAAAACCATTCCGCTCAAATATTGGAATAAATACACTAGGTAGAACTAATCCCTTATTTGGATGGAACCATCGAACAAGCGCTTCTCCACCACAGGGAAGATTGGTATGAATATTATATTGTGGCTGGATATAAATTTGAAATTCACCTTTTTCAAGGGCACTATTCATATCATTCGTAATCTCTTGTTCCGCATTTATTGCAGCACTCATGCTTTCATTATAGTATGCATAAAAGCCTACGTAATTCCCCTTACATGTCTTAGCTGCTAATGTTGCTCGATTGTACATCTCTTCAACTGAAATAGATCGATCATCAATCACATATAAACCAATCGAAGGTACAATATCATAATTTAGATTAAACAATGCTAATTTCTTCTTCGCAAGTCTTACTATCGTTTCAATATTTTCTTTATCATATAAGGTACAAAAAGCAACTACATCAGATTCAATTCTTCCATATGTTGCTTTTTCACAACTCTTTCCATCCTTTGCCAAGTTATCACATATGTAAATAAGAAGTTTATCGCCTTCTTCCGTTCCAAAGAACGAATTAATTAATTGAAATCGATCAACATCAAAACGAAGAAAGACAAAACGTTCGTTGCTAAACGCATCTAACATATTGCGCGTTGCATCGAAAAATTTTGTCTTATTATAAATGCCGGTTAAAGCATCATATTCTGATAAATACTTAAGCCGTTGTAAGGCTGAATACTGACTTCTCTCAATTGCATTATTAAGTCGAAATAAAATAATATCTGCATCATAAGGTTTCGTAACAAAATCCCATGCACCAAGTGATAGTGCTTGCTTCTCACTATCATTATTACCACTACCAGTTGTAACTACGATTGGTAGATTAACATATTGTTCATCATTGCGAAGCCGTTTAAGCACCTCAAAACCATCCATTACTGGCATCATAAGATCTAACATAATCGCTATAATATTATCCTTTTGTAAAGATAATATATCAAGAGCAACTTTGCCATTCTCTGCCTCTAATACATGGTAATGATTGGTTAATACTTTTGATAGAATTAAACGATTAATCTGATTATCATCAACAATCAATACAGTTTTCTTACTATTATCTGCCATTTTATAGTCTTCAACCATCTTTATCTCCTCATCAATTTCAATCTGTTTTGAAAGAATAGAATTACTATAGATTATATTTATCGCTGCTTTTAAGAAATGATAATATCATTATCATGTTTAAGATATACATATCTATCTTTCAACCATATAACTTTTAAAAAATAGTTGGAAATAGAATATGCAAACTATACTTAATTACCATTTACTGTAAATTGTGCAATTGAAACATATTTTTCAAAAACACTTATTATTATTCAACACTATAACTTAATTGTATGC
>JAVWEY010000009.1:0-6140 GCA_036641395.1 Erysipelotrichaceae bacterium | reverse complement strand
ATAATATAATGTCATTACAAAGCAAGGATTGATTCATTTATCTAGTAAAAATGATAGAAATATACCTATATTACTTACTTATATGATAATTAAAAAAACTGTGGAATTATATTATTAGTAGTATTGCACCCATTTTCATCTCTATAATTAGTTCAATTCAATCATGTTTCTAACTATATAATTTTTTTCAAGTAATACCATTAACAAAAGATACTAAGATATATGAAAAACTCCTTTCATTTGAAAGAAGTTTACTTACTGCAATGTTAAATGAAATTGCCTTAAATATGGAAGCAATCAAAAGAAATGTAAAAAAATAGGAAGTAATTAAACATAATTCTTGTCCTTCCCTTGATTCTACTTTCTTATTTATTTTAACTACTTCAAAGGTAATCACATTCGTATAATTATCAAAATCCATATTAAAAGATTATGATATAAAAAAGTGCTCAAAGGCACTTTTCTTTATTCAACACCAATAATAAATGAATATACAGGTTGTTTGCCATAATTAAGTTCTACTTCTGCTTCGAAGTTTTCCTCAATAAAGCTAACCATATTTTCTGCATCTTCAACACTAACATCTTCACCTGCAATTAAGGTAACAATTTCACTATCTTCATCAATTAATAATTTTAGTAATTCTCTTGTTACATTTAATTTATCTGGATCACATATTACGATATCTTTTTCATTTAATCCCATGTAATCTCCTGCTTTTATAGATAGGCCTTCAAAAGTCGTATCTTTAATTGCATAAGTTACCTGTCCTGTTTTCACAAGCGAAACGGCATCGGTCATTTCATTTAAATTAATATCAAATTCAACATCAGGATTGTAATTGATACAAGCACATAATCCTTGAGGAATTGATTTAGTTGGAATAACATGAACATTTAAATCCTCACATACACTAGCTGCTTGTTGCGCTGCTAATATAATATTAGAGTTATTTGGTAAGATGAAAATATTCTCTGCATGGACTTTTTTAATTGCTTCTACAAAATCTTCTGTTGAAGGATTCATTGTTTGACCACCACTAATTACATAATCAACTCGTAATGCTTCAAACATTTCCTTTAAACCATCACCAGCCGCAACTGCGATAATCGCATAATTCGCTTTTGGTTTTGATTTCAATTCTTCTTCTGCACTCATCATAATGTTTTCATGTTGAAGCGACATATTTTCAATCTTTAATTTCGCAAATTCACCATAACGTTGACCAAGATTTAAAGCATCCCCTGGAGTTAATGTATGAATATGTACCTTTACGATATCTTCATCTTGTACACATACAATCGAATTACCTAAACGAGAGAGAGCATTACGTAAGCTTTCTTCTTTAAAAGTTTTAACGGCATGAGCACTAAGTTTAATAATAAATTCTGTACAATAACCAAATTCTTCACTTTCAATACCTGTTGCAGCACTGATTGCTTCTTCATTACTTTCTAATCTCTCAATTGCTTTCCCCTCCATTGCGGATTGAAAAGCCTCAAGAATCGTAACCAAGCCATAACCACCACTATCCACAACGCCGACTTCCGCAAGCACTGGTAATAATTCTGGAGTACGTTTCAAACTAGCTTGTGATTCAATTACCATTTTATCAATTACTTGTTTACAAGTAACATCCTCTGTTTTAGTTGCCATATCAAAAGTATAATCAGCAGCCTCACGAATTACCGTTAAAATAGTACCCTCTACTGGACGCATAACTGCTTTATAAGCAACCCTTGAGCCCATTACAAAAGCATTCGCTAACTGAAACCCATTTACTTCTTTCATGCCTTCAACGCCTTGTGATAACCCTCTAAAGATCTGTGATAAGATAACTCCTGAATTACCACGAGCCCCCATTAACAAACCCTTCGAAAGGACTTTCGCAATATCACATACATCACCATGAGTTGTCTGCATTGTTTCTTTCACGCCTGAATTAAAAGTAAGTGACATATTAGTTCCAGTATCCCCATCTGGTACTGGAAAAACATTTAATGCATCAATTTCGGCTTGACGATTCGCAATGTGATTTGCAGCGCTTTGAAGCATTTCTCTAAATAAAATCCCATTAATATTTTCCATATTCTTACCTACTTAATTACCTTAACACCTTGCACAAAGACATTAATCACATTAAAGTCAAGTTCCAAGGATTTCTCTAATACATATTTAACTTTCTTTTGAACCTCATGAACTACTTCAGAAATCTTAATTCCATGAGATACAATAATATATAAATCAAGTTCTAAATTACCCTCATTTTGACGTACAACGACACCACGAGAATAGTTATCTTTCTTTAATAATTCTGCGATTCCATCTTTTACCATTTTTTGAGAAGCCATTCCGACTACTCCATAACATTCAGTAACTACACCACCTGCTAAAGAAGCAATGGCATCAATGGAAATGTTGATATCTCCAAACTGTGTATTCTTTGTAATTGACATAAAATACCCTCCTTAATATCTTCTCTATTATAACAAATTTATAATAAAAGAAACATACTTAGCCCTTTGAAAAATGAAATATTCCAAAGTTTTCAGTGAAACAAGTATAACATAAATTCCTTTGATAAACAAAGCAATTGTTTTTAAGTATAAAATTGTGATTCTTTATGGGCAATTTTGAGTCGATGCAGTATAAGATGCATTTAATTCATCTGCCCATAAACATACATTTAAACCTTTAAGCGGTGTAGTTTCAATCTTCTCTAATACTTTTTTATATGTATTTAATAATTTAATACTCTTTAAATCAGAATAAATACGATTTCCATCTTGCATCCAAATTTTAACCATATGTTTATCATATGACATTTCAAAAGGTTTAATATCAGAAATCAAACTAATAATACTTTGATCTATTTCATTTCCTTTCATATTAAAACTTGTTGCTAGATTCTTTAGTTCATCAAGAGTAAAATCACTTAGATATGGTAAATAAATAATATTACTTAAATACTTAATATCTAAATCGCTTGTTTTTCCATTTCCTAATAATAAAGTAATCTTTTTATTATCTTTCGCAAGATAACCAATCACTTTCTCTTCTTTAACTTTTATTGTAATACTTCCATTCAAATTTTTATTTACGTCAACATCTTTAATTAAAGGATCTTCACATAATAAATGTTCAATATAGAAAGTAGGAACAATAATATGTCTTGTATTATAACTTAAACCAGCTTTCTTTAATATATCTTCTTCACTATAATAATGATTGTTAAGAACGGCTAATGACTTAACTTTAGAATAATCAGAAATAAAATATAAAGTTGTTAATAATAACAATAAACAAAACAACCCCCATCGAATCATCTTTGCTTTACGTTTGCGTCGCTTTTTACGATCTTGAATTTCATTTAGTTTTTGTTCATTATCATCATATAAAAAATCTTTTAATCCGGCCAATTGAACTTCTCAACTTCCAATTTTAATTCAATATGATATTTGTCTCTAATTTCCTTTTGCACTAATTCAATTAAAGCCATCACATCACTTGCCGTTGCCCCACCAACATTTACAATAAAATTTGCGTGTTTACAAGAAATCATTGCTCCGCCAATTTGTTTTCCTCTTAAGCCGATATCTTCAATTAATTTCCAGGCTGGAACATCATCCGGATTACGAAAAACACTCCCTGCACATGGATAATTTAAAGGTTGTGAATCCATTCTTCTTTTTCTTCTCGCATCGACTAATTCTTTAATCTCAATTTGATCTCCTAATGTTAATTGAAATTTACCACCTAATATAATCCAATCTCTTTCCCTTTGAAAAATACTATGACGATAACTCAATTCCAAATCGACTGCACTCACCCAAACACATTCATCATCTCGAAGTACATAGGCTTCTTTTAAGATTGCTGCCATGTCACTACGATAAGCACCAGCATTCATAAAAAGTGCTCCACCGACAGTTCCAGGTATTCCTGATGCGAACTCTAAACCACTAAGCGAGCGTTTCATCGCTTCATGTGCTAATAGAATAATACTAGTACCTGATTGGGCAACACAAGTTCCATCTTCTTCAAAATAAAATTCTGTGAAAAAGCGGTCTAGTGAAATAATAGCACCGTGATATGCAGCATCACTTGCAAGTAGATTACTGCCTTTCCCAAGGATTTTATAAGGAATTTCATATTCTTTGCAAATTTTTAAAATACTTGTCAAACAAATTTCATTTTTCGGGTAAACCATATAATCACAAATACCACCAATGCGAAAGGTTGTATGCTTACTTAAAGCCACATCACAATCCACATCACCATATTGTTTTAATTTATTAATAATTATTTCATTCTTCATTATTTATCACCTTTTCTTAAGAAAATTATCAATCCAATCAAGGATATCACTAGCTGCATGAGGAAAGCCAAGTTTTATTGAAGCTGCTTTCATTGCTTCTTGCGTACATTCTTTATCCATAATTTTATGAATATATTTTGATAATTGCTCACCATTACAGTCTTTTTCTTCTAATAAAAGTGCTGCATTGTGCTCCGATAAAACACTTGCATTATAAAATTGATGATTATGAGCAACATAGGGACTAGGTATTAAAATAGCAGGAATGCCTAACGCCGTTATTTCAGCTAAGGTCGTTGCACCTGCTCGACATATAATTAAATCAATATGTGCTAATATACTCAATTGATTGACATAATCAACAACGATAACATTTTTATTAAAATGTGACTTAATATCCTGAGAATTATTCTTACCACAAACATATAATACTTGATAATTAGAAGGTATGCTCAAACATGCTTCCTCCATAATCTTATTCATACTAGAAGAACCTAAGGAGCCCATAACAATTAATATCGTTTTTTTATCCAAAGAAAGCCCTAACGAACTAAAATAATCTTGATCGAATTTAGTTTCAATCGCCTGACTTGCCCGTGGATTTCCAAGTAAACGAGTTTTGGATTTAGGTAATTCATCCCAACCCTTTTCATAACAAATAACAATTTGATCAACACGTTTAGCTAGTGCTTTATTAGCTACACCAACCATTGAATTCTGTTCATGAATCATTGTTTGAATTCCTAAAGAATGAGCAGCTAGTATAACCGGTGCACTTACATATCCACCAAAGCCAATCACAATTGTTGGTTGTTCCTTTTTTAAAACTATTTTAGCTTGGTGATAACATACTACCAAGTTTTTTAATGCTTTAATTTTATTAAAAACACTACCACTTAATCCTGAGGCATGAATGCCATAAAAGCGATAGCCATGTCTGGGTACTTCAGTCGTTTCCATACGATCATCATTCCCAATAAATAATACATCAAAATCAGCATAACGTTTCTTTGCTGCATCTGCTAAAGCAATCGCCGGGTAGATGTGTCCACCAGTGCCACCTGTAACTATAACCATCTTCATGGAAATCACTCCTTAACGATTATTATACCATGACATGTTATTAAAATGCCAAATTTTTTTATCTATTATCATGCAAGAATACTCCCACTTCTAAAGTGGTGAGATGAATTGCATAAAAATGGTGAGATGAATTGCATAAACCCATGTAAAACTACTGAATATATGATATAATATAACCAGAAGTTAAGTATAATAAGGTGGTAAAATCAATACAATTAAATAATCATAATTTAGTGTTTTTTAATGTACTTTCAATCCTTTTTAATTGTTAATATATATAGAGGGGCAGGGTGAAAAAGATTGAATAAAGCATATAAATTCAGAATATATCCAAATACAGAACAACAAATCCTTTTTGCGAAAACTTTTGGCTGTGTTCGTTTTGTATACAATCGAATGCTTTCGGATAAAATCAATCATTATGAGAAAACAAAAGAAAACCTATATTGTTATCCTTCCCAATATAAAAGTGAATTTGAGTGGCTGAAAGAAGTTGATAGTCTTGCTTTAGTTGGTGCTTATAATAATTTAAAGAGCGCATATAATAACTTTTTTAGAGATAAGAAAATTGGCTTTCCTAAATTCAAATCCAAAAAGAATCATCACCTAAGCTATACGACAAATTGCGTGAATGGAAACATTCGCTTACAAAATAATTATTTAGTTCTTCCAAAAGTGAAAGCGATTAAAATAAAACAACATAGAGAAATACCTCAAGACTATATATTAAAGTCGGTAA
>JAVWEY010000008.1:0-42929 GCA_036641395.1 Erysipelotrichaceae bacterium | reverse complement strand
ACCAATAAAAATTCCAATATAAACATTTGAAAGTTTCATTTTCCCCAATGAGATAGATGGTAAAAGCGAAGCAATTCCGATTGCCATAACTGGTGCGATGTAATCAAAGAATACTTGTAATGGTGATACCATATAGTTACTCATTCCAAACATTGTTCCCACTAACCATGATAATACTCCTACTGCCATACCCATTTTCCAACCTAAATGATAAGAAGCCACAAAGATAGGAATTACCATTAATTCTAAAGAACCCCCATTTGGCATTTGAAGAATTGGCAAGATTGTATTTAAATAATTCAATACCGTCGCAAGTCCTACATATGCCGCTACGTAAACAATAACTCTAGTCGTTTTATTCATAAAAAAACACCTCCGGATGAAGGCGTAAGAAATCAAAAAGTAACAGACTCCCTACGCTAGCATTAACTAGATCAGGTCATAAGGGACTGTGTTGTGCACACATCTCAGCCGATGGCGCCCCTGTCTTGACTTTCTTATTATAAGGCATTCAATATCATAATACAATTAGAAATCTATTAAATCAGTTTTGAAAACGCTAACACTAAAAAGATTATTCCTGAAACCCAAGATAACTCAGATTGTTTCTGCTTAACTAAGTTCTTTCCTAGTTGATATCCACCATAAATTGATAATAAACCAACTATAAAACTACTAAGTAAAACCATAACAAAGTTAAGATTACTAATATTAATTGCTAGTCCTCCTAATAAGGAATCAAAGGACAGAGCTAAAGCAAGATAAAAAGCTTCTTTGAAAGATATTTGTTTAGAATTATCTTGATCTGCTTTTAATTCATCTAAATAGATATCGATGACAATGCTGTGAAAATGAATTGCAATCTTATGGCGGCGATGCTGAATCAAATAGCTTTGTATACTACTCTTAAATAAAGAAGATAAACCTAAAACAAATAATAAGATAAAGGATAAATAACGAATAACTGTCTTTGAAAGAAAACTCATAATCGAAAGTGATAATAATAAAGAACTTCCTAAAATTAGAGTACCTACGATTGCGACCATAAATGCAGATCGTAAAGGTATTTTAACCTTATTAGAGCCATAGGCAAAACTACATAAAAAACTATCAAAGCAACATGCGAATATAAGCAATAGTACTTGTTGCATAAGTTTCACCCTTTATTAATATATGAATCCTTTTATAAAAGGTGAAATAATGCATATTAACATTTTATAATTCTGTAATATTACCCTTTTTATCCGCTAAAATGACACTCATATTTAATCTCTCTTTGACACGGCTAGGAATTTCATTCCATTGACGGCGATAAGTTAATGAATCATTAAAAGCGATACTATAATGAGCATTTTCATCATCAATTCGTTTCATTACCTCACTTAACTTAACTGGCAATGTTTGTTTTCTACCACGTTTTATTCCTTGAACATTAATAACCCATTTTTTATCATCATGAAAAGCTTCAATATAATCCTTACTCTCTTCATATGCCCATCCATGTTCCCCTAACCACGCTTTAACAAGTTTACTTAAATCCTCAGTATTCCGTTTCATTTTTGCTCGTTTATTTGCCTGTTTTTCTTCTTCACTTTTTGCCGGTCTTCCACGTTTCTTACTAGGAAACATTAAATCACACTCTTCACGATTAATCAGGTTATATTCAACCGTTAAATGAGAACCAAATCCGGTTGTACCTTTCGGTCTTTGAGTTATTTCATCACCATTTTTCATTCTTTTATAAATAGCCTGACAACAAGTTGGCATAGTCGCATGATTTAGCGATACCTCACTATGTAAAACTTTTGAACTAACCACTAATTTTGATTCACCTAACATTTCAGCCTTTTTCAATAATAAATCAATTGCATCTAAGTAATCTTTAATTCCGGGACCTTTCATATAATCCACACTCCTTCTTTTCTTACATTGTAATTGTTTTGATTTGTCGAATGTCGTCTTATTATGCGGACCTATTAATTTATTTATAAATGTGAGGTATAATAAAAGAAAAGGATGGTTTGTTATGAAAAAAAACTTAGTAAAACATGTATTCAATCTCATTGATTTACTTGAAATACATGGTATAAGATCAGATGAAATACCTAATAAAATACTATCCATGCAAAATCAAGATAATGAATATCAGGAACTTACTCAACAAAACATTAAAGAAATATTAAATTATGCGAGTAAATTCAATTTCATTACGAACACTCATCGTGGTATTGATTTATCCGCTAGTGCTACTATTTTCGCAAAGAGTGAATCTTATTCTATTATGGAAGCTCTTGCGATTTTTGAAACTTATTTAAAAAACGAATCATTAAAACAATTCTTTACTACAATGTTAAATGATAATACATATTTTAGTATTACTAGTTTTGAATCATTAATAAATGATAATTTAGCATATCAAATTCTTTGTCAAACCATTTTGTTCGAATCAAAAGATCAAGACCAATTTCATTTCAATCCACAACTTATAAATTATCTAATTAACATTATAAAAGAAATGGAACATAATTGTTTACTATCCCATATCTTATTGAGTATCTACACAAGTGAAGTCCTTCCCGATAAAGAAAAAAATATTGAATATCGTAATCAAAACAATGAAATGATTCAATATTCAAATCTCAACGATATTTTAACAATACTTCCTCATCGTGGTATTCCCGTTGATCGAGATGAAACTCGCCTTCTACAAAGTTTCTTCAAAGACACTTTATTCCATGAATTCGATCATTGTTGTGCTATTTGTGGTATTGATCTTCCTCACATGCTCATAGCATCTCATATCAAACCATTTCGAGATTGTGCTCATATCATTGAATGTGTTGATCATAATAATGGTTTATTGCTTTGCCGTAATCACGATTATTTATTTGATCAGGGCTATTTCTCTTTTAATGAAAATGGCACGATTATAATGAGCAAAGAACTACTTAAAATAGAAAATTTCAGTTCTAAATATGTACTTTCTCATGATATTAAGTTAAGTCATTTAAGTGAAGAACGAAAACAATTTTTATCCTATCATCGTAATCATATCTTTTTGAAATAGTATTTTTTAATGGTTCAACACATTCAATTTAATAATATTCTTTATGTTTGTTATCTAAAATTTAATTTTTATTAAAAGAAGTGAAATAAAAAAAATAAGCACCGAATTATATCCAGTACTTATTCAGCTTTACTTGGTAATTTAAATACTTGTTCTCCATCTTCGCCCTTGGTAACCATATACTTTCCACGAGCATAACGTTTAACATATTCAGGATCTTCTAAGTTCTTCTTTGTCTTAGTAAGTTCTCCGTTTTCTTTATTTAATTTATTAAGTTCAGCTTCACTATCTGCTATTTCTTTCTTTAGTTGAACCGTAGTTGTTAACTCCATAACAGCATTATAAGTAAGAAAACAAGCAATTGTAATCATAATAAGTGAAAGAAGCTTCTTTAAAGGATGACGTTTTTTTCGTTTGTTAGTTTTACTAACTATATTATTATTAACCACTTAATCCCTCCTCTTCTTAATGTACTATATTCTTTATTCATTATAACAAACTATCGATAATTTACAAGCAATCTTAAAGCGCTTTCTTCAACAAAGGGCAAAAATGTCCGATAGATAGCCTGTTTTTAAATAATGTGAAATTTTGTAAATACTTATTTCTAATATGTATAAAGTCACAATATAATAAAGCTATTATTTCATTGTGACTTCTTCTTTCTTTTTAAATAAAGATATACTTTTTTAATTGGAATTAAAAAGATACTTTTTACTCGCTTTTTAATACATCGAATTCGTTTAAATATAGGATGAAGAATATTAGATACAATACGATAACAGCCTTGCACCATTTCAAAATAATACTTATAAAAAATATAAATTCCAATCATAAATATTATGATTAAATATAAATTGGTAATTCCTCCATTTATTTGATAGAGTCCATAAAACATGATACAAGTAAAGATACTATGAAATACTATCTCTACTATTATTTTGATAAGATTTATATGCAGATGAAAATTAATATATTGTAAGAAAGAATAGCTTACACCATATAAAATACCCATAAAGATATGATATAGAATCGATTGAACTTGAACGGAAAGTAACACTACTTAAATATTTTAGAAATGAAAGTTTCTTTACTTCCACCCTTTTTATTTGATACATAACTCATACCATCAATTAACCCACGGATTACTACATCTCCTCGTTCGGTATCTAATTTATCTAGCGTTAAATCTTTCCCCTGAACAATCATCCATCCTTGTGCTGTCTCCATCAGAAATTCATTTGCATCGAAACTATCAATTTGTTTCACCCCTGTAATTTCTAACACTTTTCGATCCTTTAAAATCACATTATGATACGGATTACTTTCAAAGCGAAGCGGATTATTACTAATTAAATCATCATTCATCTTGAGCACCTCCTTTTATCTCATTCTATGCTCTTATTATTTTAATTATGATAATAACAAAAGTGTAAGATAAATATAAATAGAAAGTTAATATGCTATAATATACCAAAAGGAGGGAAATAAAATGGATCAAAAACAATATGTATGTGAAAAGTGTGGAAACACTCAATTTGAAAGTGATCAATTTCAAGCAACTGGAGGTAATTTTTCAAAGATATTTGATGTACAAAATAAAAAATTCGTGACAATCACTTGTACTCAATGTGGATATACCGAACTTTACAAGCAAAAAAGTGATGATGCTTGGAATATATTAGACTTCTTAGTAGGCCATTAGACTTTCATTGAAAGTCTATTTTTTATATAAAAAAGTGATCCATCGACCACTTAACAATCCAAATTATTATTTTGGGATAATTCAATATATTTCTCATCCATTATTTCAAACATGGTTCCTGCTTCGGACTTACTTACTTGTTTTTGAATCATTGTTACTCTTACTGTTATTTCACGATTACCAAATAAAATTCGAATTACATCGCCAATTTCAACATTAGTACTTGGTTTAGCCAAACGATTATTAATAAAAACCCGATGTGAATCCGCTAGTTCTTTTGATACCGTTCGTCTCTTTAAAATTCGTGAAACTTTCAAATACTTATCTAATCGCATGAACTCACCTCATGCTCTTAGTTTATCATTTATTGCTCCTGTTGGCGAGATAAAACTTTCGCAAATGCTTCAATCGCGCTCAGTTCTTCTTGCTTCATTTCTTTCGTATCATAAATTATCACAAAGGTTCCATACCAATCTCCATTTGCGATAATTGGATAAATGCGCCCATTATACAAAGATTGATTATCTTTATAAACTAATTCATTTTCAAAAGCTGTTATTCGATGAACTTTAACTCTTTTTATAAATAAATCATAAATAGAAAATTCACTTTTAGAAATAATATCATCTTGGATAAATATAACTGTATTTTGATACATGTTATTTAATGTTTCACACATAATAATTATCTCTTCAATATAGCGAGACATTACATCATATTTTTGAATAATAATCCTTTCTTGGTCGATATAAAATTCGATTGAATCTCCTTCCTTTAATCGAAATTGTTTTCTTATTTCCTTAGGAATTACCAGTCGGCCTAAATCATCAAGGCGCCTAACAATGCCGGTTGATTTCATTTAATAAACACTCTCCTCTGCTACACCTAAGTATGCTCATCCTTTATTTTTTTATACGTTAGAAAAAGAAAACGTTTCCTTATTTTTAATAGGAAAACGTTTTTACTTTCTCTATGATTTCAATTACGATAACAAGCCAGTTCTTAGTCTTCTTTATACTCATTCTTATTTTCTTATGAGTATAACGCATCTTAATATCACGAGATATTGTTGTCACTGCTTCAAATAACTTTACACCATCAACATGAGCGGACCAAGCTTCTTCAAAGATCAATTCAATTTCATCATTTGTTTCCTTAAATTCATCAATACAATCCTCATTCACTAAAATATCCAAGCGTTTCTTTTCAAACAACATCTGGACACCTTTAGGAAGCAAACCATAGTTATCTTTAATTTCATCCATCATATCTAATAATTCTTGTTTGGTTTGGATACGATCGATTCGTTGATATAGGGTAATCTTTTCATAGTCTTGAGGAGCAAATGTTTGTGGAATATAAGCATCCAACTTCGCATTTGATTTCTTTCTTATTACTTCTTTTTCCTTTACAATTCCTTGTGATTCTTTAATTGCTTCATTTAACATTTCAATATACATATCAATACCGATCGTATCAATAAATCCAGCTTGCTGAGGACCTAACATATCACCTGCACCACGTATCGTAAGATCACGCATAGCAATTTTATAACCACTTCCTAATTGAGTAAACTCTTTTATTGATTTTAAACGCTTAGTTGCTAGTTCACTCAGCTGCTTTTGTGGTGAATACATTAAATAAGCATAGGCTAAACGATCACTTCTACCAACTCTTCCTTTAATCTGGTAGAGTTGTGATAAACCAAATCGGTCGGCATTTTCAATAATAATAGTATTCGCGTTAGGAATATCAATTCCTGTTTCAATAATCGTCGTACATACTAATATTTGATATTCATTCGCTGTAAACTTCATCATTACATCTTCAATCTCTTCACGACTCATCTGTCCATGTGCAATCCCAATCGATGCATCTGGTAACATTTTTCTAAGTCTCAACGCTAGATTATATATTTCTTTCACGTTGTTAAAAAGATAAAAAACTTGTCCGTTCCGAGATAACTCTCTTTGGATAATTTCTTTAATAATGCTTAAATTCTTCTCAATAACATAAGTTTGAACCGGCATTCTATTTTGTGGTGGAGTATCTAGTTGTGATAAAGAACGAATTCCAATTAAAGACATTTGTAATGTTCTTGGAATCGGTGTTGCACTTAAAGATAAAACATCTACACTATTCTTTAATTCTTTAATCTTCTCTTTATGTTCAACTCCAAAACGTTGTTCTTCATCAATTACTAAGAAACCTAAATCTTTAAACTTAACATCTTTCGATAAGATACGATGCGTTCCAATTAAAATATCAATTTTACCTTCTGATAATTCTTTTAATATCTGTTTTTGTCTTGCTGGTGCAATGAAACGATTAATAACCTCTATATGGATAGGAAAGTTAGCCATCCTTCTTATAAAGGTTTTATAGTGCTGTAGCGAAAGAATTGTCGTCGGACACAGAAATGCAACTTGCTTATTATCAATTACTGCCTTAAAAGCAGCACGCATTGCTACCTCCGTTTTACCAAAACCAACATCTCCACATAATAAACGATCCATTGGTTTATTCATTTCCATATCTGCTTTTACTTCATCAATTGCTCGTTTTTGATCTGCTGTTAATTCAAATTCAAAATCATCATCAAATTGCTTTTGAAATGGTGTATCTTTTGAATATGCATAACCAATATGATCTTCTCGTACTGCATACAACTTTACTAAGCGATCTGCTAACTCTTTTATATTAGCACTAATCCTATCTTTCGTCTTTTCCCATTCACTTCCACCTAATTTATTAAGTTTTGGTGATGCTCCCTCTTTTGATAAAAACTTACGAATCAATTTAAAATGTTCAAGAGGTACTAATAAAATATCATTACCTTTATAAGCTATATTCAAGAAGTCTTTATGCATTCCATCGATTTCTTTATTCACGATACCTAAATATTTACCAATTCCATGTTGTTGATGAACAATGTAATCACCAATTTCAAGTTCCATATAATTATGAAGAACTTCTGCTTCTTTAAACTTATTCGCATAACGAGATATTTTAGGTGTTGTATTAAATAATTCTTTCCCACTATAAACATCAATCTTTTCAAGTGTACAAGAAAATCCCTCAACTAATTCCTTTTCTAATATTGAAATATCCGCACTAATTACGCTTTCACCATCAATTAATTCAAATTCTATTTCATGGTCTTTTAAATATTCTTCAATAATAGCTTTCTCTTTTTTTACCATTGCGAAAACAATCTTTTTATCATTTCGATTACTTAAAATTAATTCCATTGATTTACTTAAATTTAAATCAAACGCATTTAAAGAAACAATCCCAGAAGTTAGAGGATGAAGATGATTAACAAACAAACCAATTCGAATCACTTTATAAGGTTCAATCACCTTATATAAATCGTTGTATAAAGAATATTTTGGTAATGCCATTGATTCCTGAACTAATTCTTGAACATAAGTAACCGTTTCTTTTTGAATATGTGTATTACTTTCTTTTACTTCTTCTTCACTTGATATCAAAACAAGCGGATTATCTATATAATCTAAAATACTAAAGGTGTTATTTAAAAACGAAAAATATTTATATAAAGAAGGTTCATAATTATGATTACATAAATCATCAATTTCCTGATTTATTATTTCACTTAATTTACAAGTCTCGTTCTTTGTCGTTTTTTCTAATAATAGATTACTCTTTTCTACAATTTCTCTCAATTCATTATCACTAAATAACAAGTCACTTGCAGGTACAATATCACAAGTTTCAATAATCGATATTGTTCGCTGCGTAGATATATCAAAGGTACGAATACTATCAATTTCGTTATCAAAGAATTCTATTCGTATTGGATTTTCATTATTAATTGAATAAACATCTATGATTCCACCACGAGCTGCGAAACACAATGGTTGATCCACCCTTGATACATGATGATACCCTGATTCAAATAATAACTGTTTTAAATATTCAAATCCAAATTCTTTTCCTGTTAATAAATGGATACTATGTTCTTTAAAAACCGTTGGTGAACTTAAATAATGTAAGATTGCCCCTGTATGAGTTACTATTATTTTCTTATCACCAATTAACAAACGTGACATTGTCTCTAATTGGTCCGCTTTGCTTTCGGGTGATGCGGCAATTGATTCGACACGCAAGGAATCTTCCATACCAAAAAGCAACACATCTCCCATTAAAGTTTGAATTCTTTGAAATAGTTTTTGTGCAGTATATAAATTATTTTTAATAACGACAATATTCTGTTTATCTTTTTCGTAAAGACTCGCTAGTAATAATGCTTCCTCACTAAGTGATAAGTTACCTATGCGTTGTTCCTTATTTAATAAACTCTCAACTGCCGGATTATTTTTTATGATATTTAATATTGTATTCATCTTACCTACTTTCGATTATAAATACTCATTACATCATTAAAACTGTTTGTTATTGATGCAATTGCTGCATCCCTTGCCTTTAAAACCGCATTTTGATATTCATCTAATTCGTCTTTTGTTACTTTTCCAAGCACATAGTCTGCGGTTGGTATTCTTTTATTATTATCAATACCGACTCTAATTCTTTTAAAAGACTGAGTATGTATATGTGAAATAATACTTTTTATACCGTTTTGGCCCCCCGCACTTCCTTCTTCTCTTAATCTTAATTTTCCAACTGGTAAATCTAGATCATCATAAATAACTAATATGTTATCAATTTCGATATGATAAAAATTAATCGCTGCAATTAATGCCTCGCCGGATAAATTCATATATGTTTGTGGTTTCATTAATAAAACTTTTTCACCTTTAAAATTACCAGTTCCAATTAAAGACTTGAACTTCTTTTGATTTACTTCAATATTCAAAGTTTTACTTATTTCATCTAAAACAGCAAAACCGGTATTATGTCTAGTTCTTTCATATTCTTTACCAGGATTACCTAATCCAATTATTAATTTCATCATCTTCACCTCATCTATTGCTTTATTATTATACCCTAACCTATCCAAAAGGAAAAATTATTTTTATAAATTTAAAAAGAGGTACTAACTCTTTACAGTTAATACCTCTTATTCTTATTCATTTACTTATTAATAATTCAAATTCATATAATTATCTGGTGTTTTTATAATATGACTATTTTTCATTGTAATTTGCCCATAAATCTGAGCTCCTTCATCGATTGAAATAGATCCTGCTTGAATATCTCCATTTAAAATTGCATTTCTATGTAAACATACTAAGCCTTCCGCATGGATAATTCCAGTAATGCTTCCATCTAAATCAATGCTATCGGCAACAACGTCACCACGAATTGTCGAATCACTATCAATTTTAATATTCGCTTTTGCTGTAATATTACCATCGATTTTAGCGCCCTCTATGGCAATTGCTTGACCGTTAATATTTCCATTTTGGATTCCATAAAGGTCGATTTTTCCCTTTGCACAGATATCACCTTTAATCTCTCCGTAGGTTTCAACGTTTCCTTCAGAATTAATATTTCCTTCTAAACTAATACTTTTCGCAATAATTGTAGTATCCAATTTTGGTTCTTCCACAACTATTGGTTCAGGTGTAACTTCTTTCTCTAGTTCAAATTTTGATTTAAGAGCATTATCTTTTTCTATCTCATCTTCTTTGACTAAATTTGGAATTAAATCTTGAACATCTTTTAACGTGATTTCTTCTGATTCCTGTTTCTTTGCGAATCCAGTCATTTCCGCAAATTCCATAAATTTACTCTTAACTGATTTCTGCATTTTTTCGTTCTGTTTCTTTTTTAAATTATCCATACGTTCCTCCTGTTATTTTGATAACTTAATTTAGAATCCCTAAATATGACTCTTTCTATAAATAAATCAAAATATAACTAAAATTAAATCTAAATTTATAATAGTTTAAATTACTATATAAATATGATTTTATCGCGTAATGTAATGTTTACCATCCTATTATGTAGTATTTTTTAATATATTCTTCCTTTTTAATTTATGTTATAATCAAAATATAACAAAGGGGGTTATTAACTTGAAAATAGCCATCTGCGATGATGATTCTTTAGAAATAGCACATATTTCATCATTACTAAATACATATCGTTTGAATATAAGTATTGATTTAAAATACAAAGTATATAAGAATGCAACCGATCTTTTAGCTGAACTAAATAATCAGTATGATCTTCTTTTGCTAGATATTATAATGCCTGGTTTTAGTGGTATTCAGGCAGCAAAAGAAATAAGGATGTTTGATAAAGATGTGAAAATTATTTTTCTTACTTCTTCCCCTGATTTTGCAGTCGATAGTTATTCTGTAAGAGCGAACGATTATATTTTAAAACCAATTCAAAGTTCAAAGTTTTTTACTGCTTTGGATAATATTTTATTTGATTCTCAGCCTTCATTTGATGGTATTTCTGTGAGAACAAAAACATCTATTATTCGAATTTTATACTCGAAATTAGAATTTGTAGAGGTAATGAATAAACATTTATACTTTCACATGAGTGATGGTTCTGTGAATGAAATCTACGCAAGTTTAAGTGAATATGAAAGTCAATTATTAGAACAACCGGGTTTTATTAAAGTTCATCGTTCCTATATAGTAAACTTATGTTATATGAATGAGTTAACTTCTAATAGTTTCATTACAAATAATAATAAGTCAGTATCCATATCTCGATTACTATTCGCATCCGTGCGACAATCTTACATGGAACACTTATTCATTGATACCCGTATTAGATAAAACGTATATAAAAAGACAAAATCTGCATAATCGCAAGTTTTGTCTTTTTTTTTATTAATATTGATTATTCGTCTATTTCGCTTTTACTAGGATCATAAAGAATTTTAATTCGACGATCTCTGCCTTCACCTTCACTTGCGGTAGAAATAAATCTTACGTTTGTTAATGCATTGTGAATTGCTTTACGCTCATCAGCAGGCATCGGATCTAACAAAGCATCGGTTTTGCTTCTTTGAACACTTTTAGCAACACGCTTTGCCAAAGCACAAACCTTTGCATATTTTTCTTCTTTATAACCATTTACATCAATTAAAATACCAACACGGCGTTTAAATTCACTTGATACGGCAGCCTTAGTAACTGTATTTAAGGCTTGTAATGTTTGTCCATTGCGACCAATTAAGATTGCGTTGTTCTCTGCATTCAAGTCTACATAGAAAAAGTTGTTTTCAACACTTACATCGATATCAATTTCTAACTCAATATCTTTAAAATATAGTTCTAAGTAATCAGCTATAAATTCACATATATCATTTACACAATAAACGCTTGCTGTAACTTCACCTCCAAGACCAAGGAAACCCTTTTTCTCTTCGGTAACTGTATAAGTTAACTCTTCAACACTGACTTGTTTCTCTTTTGCTGCATTTTGCAACAATTCATCCAAGTTTTTCCCTGTATAACTCTTCATACTTACGCCTCCATATCCTTATGAATTAATCTTTAATAAAGAATCGATCGATTACCCAACTCTGTAACACACGGCAAACAGCAGATACTAACCAATAAAATGACATACCTAATGGCCATGTTAAGGATAAGAATGAAATCATTGCTAATGATACATAAGTCATCATATTCATAGATTTCATCATTCCACTACCTTGTGCTTCTGGTTGTGCATATTTTTTCTCTTTTACATTCAAACGTTTTTTACGTTTTTCTTGTAACCATTGAGGAAATTTCATTGATGCAAATTGAGAACCAACCATAAGTAAGAAAATTACTAAGTAAGCCCATTCTGCATTTCTAATTCCATCAATTGGAGTAATAGAAAGATTAACTCCCATAAAATCACCAGCAATTACAGAATATGCTCTCATTACAGCTTGGTACATACCAATAATGATTGGAAATTGAATAAACATTACTAAAATCGAACCAAATGGTGAAATCTTATGTTTACTATATAATGCTTGCATTTCTGTTGCTTGTTGCATTTTTGAACGATCATCAGTTTTCCCAGCATATTTAGCTTGAATGCGATTCATCTCTGGTTGTAACATTTGCATCTTTTGAGAAGCTACCTGAGATTTAATCGAAAATGCTGCCGTAATCAATTGAATTAAAAATGTAACAACAATTACAGCAATACCGGCATCACTAAATTCTGCGACAAAGTTAATCATCTGCGCAATTGGCCAAACAATAATTCCATCAAACCAAGAACCTGTATTAAATGTCTGTGAGAAAGGTGTATCTAAATAAATTACCAAATCTTTAATAATTTGCCCATCTGTTCCACGAGCATTTGTACATGCCGCTAAACCTAGTATCATAAATACACTAAGTATTAACAGCTTCTTCTTGTCTTTAAAAAATCTTTTCATATCTACTGTCTCCTCGCTAAGTTAGCTTACCTATCTATTTTAACTTTTTTAACCAACGTTTCCAAGCGTTTTTTATTAGTATCGTAATTTTCTTGCATATATTTGTCTCTAACGAGCAAAATAGCATCAAAATCTTCATCAAATGTGCAAATTTGTTGGATCATCATTCTTACTTGCCGTTTTACTCGATTACGAATTACTGCATTTCCTAGTTTTTTTCCGGCTGAAATTCCAAATCTTGCATGATCGCTAACGCGTGGTTTTACATATAAGACAAAAGAGGGACAGGTATAAAACTTTTTTCGTTTCATAATTTGATCAAATTCCTGTGTTTTACGAACACGATATTGTTTCTTCATAGTGTTCCTCCTTCCTTATATAAAGACGAAACGTTTTTACTACTTCCTTACGACAAAAAAATCACCCGAAGGTGATTTTTAAGCTGATAACACTTTTCTACCTTTGCTGCGACGACGTGCTAAAACCTTACGTCCTCCAACAGTAGCCATACGGGCTCTGAATCCGTGAGTTTTCTGGTGTTTTCTTTTGCTCGGTTGATAAGTTCTCTTCATAATGAGCCACCTCCACTTCTATTTAATTTTCTACAAATTGAGCATTGCTTTTAGATTATACATAAAAAAACAACCAAAGTCAATGAATTATAAAGAAAACCGATTGAAAAATAGCACTTGATTCAATGATTTAAATCTAAATTAGTTTAAATAAAATAACTACTAGTATTTTTTTTAATATATTATTTACATCATTTTGTAATATTTAACTTGTGCAAATATCACACTTTTTAATTATTAGTTTATTTGCCATTTTATCGTGTTTTTCTTATTATTTTCCCACTCATTGTGGAAAAATAGCCAAAATATTATAACTTTTTCTTGAATTATTTGTGAATTATTCGAAATAGTTGATAAGTTAAAGAATATTGTGGAAAAGTTTTCACTATTTTTTACATTATTACCCCTTTTCTTTCATATTCACATTTTATCCACCACAATTTTGATTCTATTTCCACTTACTGTGGATAACTCTTAAAACATCATAATGCCCTTTATTTATCGACGATAATTATATTTTAATATGGTGGATAATTATTTTTATCCGCAAAAGTTATCTACTTTTCCACAATTTGAGTTATCCACAAATAGTTTTCCACAAGTTATCCACAATAAATTATGTGGATAACTATAATATCCTTTATATATAAGAGTTTTCCACTGTATTTTGGTGGATAACTTCTTTTCTTCTTTTTCAGCGTAGCAAATTGTCCACATTTATAGTAAAATTAAGTCATAAAATAAAGAGGTGAAAATAATGAGTCAATTTATTAATGATCAACTTAATCAATATTGGAGTCAAACCTTAAAATTAATTCTAGAAAGTGGCGATTTTGATGTCCCTACTTTTAATACATGGATTGCAGAAAGTAGTCTTTATGATCTTGATAATGATTTTGCAATTATTGAAGTTCCCTATAAAATTAATAAACAAATAATGATGGAATCTATAGATTTAATTGAGAGTAGAATTTCTTCTGTTCTTGGTAAAGAAATTAAATGTCAAATTCTATTACATAGTGAATTAGAAATTGTATATCCTGCTTCTGATAATAAGCGAAGAAATAATGTTATGTTTGAAGATAAAATAAAAAGAGAATATAATTTTGAAAATTTTGTTATTGGAAAAAACAATCGTGATGCACAAGCTGCTGCATTAAGTTGTTGCCATTATCCAGGAAGTTATAATCCATTATTTATTTTTGGTAATTCTGGTTTAGGTAAAACCCACTTGCTTCATGCAATTGGTAATTATATAAAAACAAATAGACCAAATGAAAAAGTATTATATATATATTCGGAAGACTTTGTTACTTTATTAATTGATGCGATTAAGAATAAACAAGTAGAAGAAGTAAAAGAAAGAATATGTGAGGCAGATTATCTGTTAATTGATGATATTCAAAGATTAACACAGAGTACCTCTCAAGAAATTTTCTTTAATCTATACAATAAATTAATATCAAATAATAAACAAATTGTTATCACATCGGATATTCATCCAACTGAATTGAAAGGTATAGAAAATCGATTGATTTCTAGATTTTCAAGTGGTTTATCTGTTTCCATTGGTTCTCCTGAATTTGAAACTTCAAAGGCTATTCTTCAAAAAAAGATGGAAGGTCGTCAAGAAGATATAATGATTAATGATGAAGTTCTTGATTATATAGCAACTCGTTTTTCTAAAGATGTAAGAAAATTAGAAGGTTCTTTAAATGAACTATTCTTTAAAGCAATTCTATATAATCCACCTGTTATTGATTTATCCTTTGCGAAAGAGATATTTAAAGAGGATCCAACGCTATCGAGAACTGAACAACTTACCGTTTCAAAAATTAAAAAATGTGTTTGTGATTTTTATGGTCTTACAAAAACTCAGATTGATTCTAAAAGTAGAACAGCTAATATAGCAAATGCTAGACATATTGCTATTTATCTATGTCGTACTTATTTAGATATGCCTTTTGCCAAAATAGGACTTGAATTTGGTAATCGTGATCATTCAACTATTATGTCTTCTTATGAGAAAATGATTAAATTATTAAAAGAAAAGGACTCTTTCCAACAAGCATTGCTTAAAATTGAGCATAAATTAGGAATTAACTAAATTTTCCCCATCTATGCACTTTTAATCCACAGCGTTTTTTGGTAAAATGTAGTTAAGAATAAAGGATATTTGTGGTTTTCCACATTTTCCACACTCTTATTGTAGTTATCTTTAAAAAAGAAACAATAAAGAAGGGAGATTACCTATGTACTTTAAGGTATCCAAGAAAAACTTTTATAACGCTTTATCTGTAGTCTCAAGAGCTATATCTTCATTTTCACCACTACCAGCATTTAGTGGAATTAAGATTGATGCTAATGAAACAAGTTTAGTATTAACAGGTAGTGATTCCGATATGTCAATTCAAACGTCATTAAAAACGGACAAAGATTATATATTAGAAATCAAAGATAAAGGTTCCATTGTAATTGAAGCAAAATATATTTTAGAAATCGTTCGTAAGATTGATTCGGATGAAATTGAATTTGAAGTCATTGATTCTGCTTTAACAAAAATTAGTGGTCATAGTGCTGAATTCAAAATTAATGGTATGAAATCAAATGAATATCCTGCAATTGATTTTTCTAAACCAAGCGAAGAATTTCATATTCAGGCTGATTTATTAAAAAAATTAATTATGCAAACCTCATTTGCTACAAGTGATAAAGAAACAAGACCGGTTTTAACTGGTGTAAATTTTCATGCTAAAGGAAATAAATTAGATTGTATTGCTACTGATTCTTATCGTTTAGCAAAGAAAACAATTATTATTGACAATGAATTGAATTTTAATATTACAATTCCTGCTAAAAGTTTAGCAGAAGTTAGTAAAACAATTGATGCTGAAGGTGATATTAATATTGCTGTTAGTGATAAAAAAGCCCAATTTATGATTGAAGATACAATTATTCAAACAAGATTGATTGATGGTGTTTATCCAGAAACAGATCGTTTAATTCCATTATCGTTTGATTATGAATTAACAATTGACTCTAGGGATTTATTAAGTGCAATTGATCGTGCTTCTTTTATTAAAAATGATGGTATTTCAGTTATTAAATTATCTTTAGAAGAAAATGATTGTATATTATCAACAAGGGCTTTAGAAGTTGGATCTTCAACTGAAGTTCTTGCATCAGCAAGTTTCACTGGACAACATTTAGAAATAAGTTGTAATGGACGATTTGTATTTGATGCAATTAAAGCATTAAATGGATCTTTAGTTAAATTTTCTTTATGTGGAGAAATGAAACCATTTATTATTCAAGCAGTAAATGATGATAGTGTTTTACAATTAGTTTTACCAGTTCGTACTTATGCTTAAACTTTAAATAATTAAGTCCTTCGGGACTTTTTTTATGTTAAAAATATTGTTATTTTATAAGGATTTATGAGGTTTAAAAGATGAAATAAAAACGCCCAAAATATTGAAATTTGTGGTATAATATAGGAGACGTGCGAAAGAGGTTTTTATGATGGAAATTAAGATAACAACAACTTATATTACCTTAGCTCAATTACTTAAAATCACGGATATGGTTCAAAGTGGCGGTGAGGCAAAACTTGCTGTGAAATCATTATTAATTAAAGTTAATAATGAACTTGAAAATCGTCGTGGAAAAAAGCTTTATGTTGACGATGTAATTGAAATTGAAAAGCAGAAGTTTGTAATAAAATGAGAATTGAATCTTTAAATCTTCATCATTATCGTAATTATGATTCTCTTCATTTAGAGTTTGATGAAGGAATGCAAATTCTAACTGGATTAAATGCACAAGGTAAAACAAATATATTAGAGTCAATTATTTGTTTATCAACGGCTCGTTCACATCGTGGTGTTGAAGATGAATTATTAATTCAATCTAATTATGAATCATGTGAAATAAAAGGTTCAATAGTTCAAAAGAATCGCCGTCAGGAATTGAAGGTAATGATATCAAATCAAGGTAAAAATTTATTTGTTTATCAACAACCAATTCGAAAAGTTAGTGAATTCATTGGAATTTGTAATGCTGTTATGTTCTGTCCAGATGATATGACGCTATTTCAAGCATCACCACGAGTCAGAAGAAAATTTATTGATATTGAGTTATCTAAAATGAGTAAGACTTTTACACAGGCTTTAATGAATTCTCATAAGGTATTAAAAGAACGTAATGCTTACTTAAAACATGATAAAATTGATCTTACTTATTTAAAGATATTAAATAGTCAATTAATTGATTATGAAGTAATTGTTATGAAGCAAAGATATCAATTTTTAAGTAAATTAATGAATTGCAGTAAATCTTTTTATAAAGAATTATCAGGTGATAATACAAATATTTCTTTCAAATATGAAAGTTGTGTTTCTCAATTTGATAATGTTGAAGATATGAAAAAAGAACTTAATGATAAATATCAGAAAAGTTTTGAGAGAGATCAGATTTTAAAACAAACTACAATTGGATTTCATAAAGATGATATTATATTTAATCTTAATGATTTATCAATGAATAGTAGTGCATCGCAAGGCCAAAAAAGAAGTGCTTTATTGGCAATGAAATTAGGTATTGTTTTTATGATTTTTGAAATTACAAAGGAATATCCAATTTTGTTATTGGATGATGTATTTTCTGAATTAGATCAAGTAAGAAGAAAAAAGTTGTTAGAAATTCTTCCTACTGAAATTCAAGTGTTTATTAGTACTACGAATGTCTATGATGAAATAATAGACTTAAATAGAAAAATTACTTGTTGGCATGTTGAAGCAGGTAATGTAACAATTGAGCAAGGAGGAGAATTGAATGGAACAAAACTTTGAAAAAGACCAAGCTGAGATTAAAGAAATGGAACAAAAGGTAGATCATTCTTATACTGCGGATGATATTCAAGTATTAGAAGGATTAGAAGCTGTTCGTAAACGTCCAGGTATGTATATTGGAAGTACTTCGGAGAGAGGTCTTCATCATTTAGTATGGGAAATTGTAGATAATGCAATTGATGAAGCATTAGCAGGTTTTGCTACGGATATCGAAATTACACTTGAAAAAGATGATATTGTAAGAGTTAGTGATAATGGTCGTGGAATGCCAGTTGGAATTCATGAAAAAACTGGTCTTTCTGCTGTTGAAACAATCTTTACAATACTTCATGCTGGTGGTAAGTTTGGTGGAGGAGCTTATAAAGTATCTGGAGGTCTTCATGGTGTTGGTGCCAGTGTTGTTAATGCACTTTCTGAATGGCTTGAAGTTAATGTTCATCAAAATGGTAAAGAATATTTTTTACGTTTTGAAACAGGTGGTAAATCAGTAGGTAAATTAGAAGTTATTGGTGATTCAGATCAACATGGTTCAATTGTTCGTTTTAAAGCTGATCGTTTAATATTTACAGAAACTACTTCTTATAATTTTGATGTATTAAATGCTAGAGTACGTCAATTAGCATTTTTAAATAAGGGTATTAAATTAGTATTGAGTGATGAACGTGAAGAAAAAGTAAGAAAAATTGAATATAAATATGATGGTGGTATTAGGGAATATGTTGAGTATTTAAATAAAAATAAAACAGTTCTACATGAAGAAGTTGTTTATGTTGAAGGAATTGAAGAAGGAGTACTTGCGGAAATTGGACTTCAATATAATGATGGATACTTACCTAATATTTATTCTTTCTGTAATAATATTAATACCCAAGAGGGTGGAACCCACGAAGATGGATTTCGTTTAGCACTTACACGTATTATTAATTCATATGCTAGGGAATATAATTTGATTAAAAAAGATGAAACTTTAGCTGGGGATGATGTACGTGAAGGATTAACTGCTATTATATCAGTTAAACATCCGGACCCTCAATATGAAGGACAAACTAAAACTAAACTTGGAAACAGTGAAGTACGTAGAATTGTATCTAGTATTTTAGGAGATCAATTAGATCGTTTCTTTAAAGAAAATCCAGCAACAGCAAAAATTATTGTTGAAAAATCTATTTTAGCAAGTAAGGCAAGATTAGCGGCTAAAAAAGCTCGTGAATTAACACGAAGAAAAAGTGCTTTAGAAATATCTTCACTTCCTGGTAAATTAGCGGATTGTTCTTCTAAAGATGCAAGTGAATGTGAAATATACATTGTCGAAGGAGATTCAGCCGGAGGTAGTGCAAAGCAGGGAAGAAATAGTAAATATCAAGCAATTTTACCATTAAGAGGTAAAATACTTAATGTTGAGAAGGCTAGATTACATCGTATATTTGAAAATAATGAAATTCGTTCGATGATTACTGCATTTGGTTGTGGAATTGGTGAAGAAATGGATGTAAGTAAATTAAGATATCATAAAATAGTCATTATGACCGATGCCGATGTTGATGGTGCTCATATTTGTACTTTATTATTAACTTTCTTCTATCGTTATTTAAAACCAGTTATTGAAGGTGGCTATATTTATATAGCGCAACCACCATTATTTAAAATATCAAAAGGTAATAAACTTTCTTATGTTTATGATGAAAAGGAATTAGAAGTATCAAAATTAGAATATGGTGATAACTATAATATTCAACGATACAAAGGTCTTGGAGAAATGAATCCAGAACAACTTTGGGAAACAACAATGGATCCTGATTTTAGAACTTTAAAACGAGTTAATATTGAAGATGCAATGGATGCTGATAATGTGTTTGAAATGTTAATGGGAGATGAAGTTGAACCTAGACGTAATTTTATTCAAGATAATGCAATATATGTAACAAATTTGGATATTTAATGGAGGTGATGAACGTATGGATAGTATTACTGAAAGAGTTTTAGAAGTAGATATTTCAAAAGAAATGCGAAAATCATTTCTAGATTATTCAATGTCAGTTATTGTTGCACGTGCCTTACCTGATGTACGTGATGGTTTAAAACCAGTTCATCGTCGAATTTTACATGCAATGAATGAACTTGGAATTGTTGCGACTAAGCCTTATAAAAAATCGGCACGTATTGTCGGAGAAGTAATTGGTAAGTATCATCCACATGGTGATACTGCTGTTTATGAAACAATGGTACGTATGGCTCAAGAGTTTTCTTATCGTTATATGTTGATTCAAGGTCATGGTAACTTTGGTTCAATGGATGGTGATGGAGCTGCTGCAATGCGTTATACAGAAGCTAGAATGTCTAAAATTGCAATGGAAATGTTAAAGGATATTCAAAAAGATACTGTTGATTTTATTGATAACTATGATGGAGAAGAAACAGAGCCAGCTGTATTACCAGCTCGTTTTCCCAATTTATTAGTTAATGGATCAGTTGGTATTGCAGTTGGTATGGCTACTAATATTCCGCCTCATAACTTAGGTGAAACAATTGATGCTACACTAGCAATTATGGAAAATGCAGATATCACTACAATGGAATTAATGGAGAATTATATTCAGGGACCTGATTTTCCTACCGGTGGTATTATTCTTGGACGTGCTGGTATTAAACAAGCATTTGAAACAGGACGTGGTTCCATTGCTTTACGATCTAAAGTAAATATTGAAGAGATGCCAAATGGCAAATCTAGAATTGTTGTCTATGAAGTTCCTTATCAAGTAAATAAAGCAACGTTAGTAGAAAAAATTGCTAATTTAGTAAGAGAAAAAATTATTGAAGGTATTACAGATCTTCGTGATGAATCAAATCGTGAAGGAATTCGAATTGTTATTGAACTTAGAAAAGATGTTCAACCAGATGTGATTTTAAATCAACTTTATCGTATGACTTCTTTACAGACTTCTTTTGGTGTTAATCTATTAGCTTTAGTTAATGGAGAACCTAAGCAATTAGGTGTGAAGGAATGTTTACAATGTTATATTGACCATCAAATTGAAGTGACAACACGTCGTACTCGATTTGAGTTAAAGAAAGCAGAAGATCGTGCTCATATTTTAGAGGGATTAAGAATTGCATTGGATCATATTGATGAAATTATTAAATTAATTCGTGCTGCTCAAGATGATAGCGAAGCTATGACACAATTAATGGAATGTTTTGCTCTAAGTGAAATACAGGCTCGTGCAATTTTAGATATGCGTTTTCGCCGTTTAACTGGTTTAGAGCGTTCTAAAATTGAATTAGAATATAATGAACTAATCGCAAGAATAACTGATTTAAGAGATATTTTAGCAAATCATTCTCGTGTACTAGAAATCATTAAAACAGAATTAACAGATGTGAAAGAGCGATTCAATGATCCTCGTCGTACAGAGATTAGTGAGTCAGATATTGATATGCAAGATGAAGATTTAATTCCAGTTGAGGATATCGTTATCACAATGACAACTAATGGATATATTAAACGAATGCCTACCGATACTTACCATACTCAAAATCGTGGTGGTAGAGGAATTAAAGGTATGGCTCTTAACGAAGATGATATCATTGAGTTATTAATTACAATGTCAACTCATGATCATTTAATGCTATTTACGAATTTTGGTAAAGTATATCGTATTAAAGGTTATCAGGTACCAAATGCCTCTCGTACAGCAAAAGGATTACCGGTTGTTAATTTATTGTCACTTGATAAAGATGAAAAGGTTCGTGCTTTAATCGCAATGAAGAAGGATTGTGAAAGTGAATATTTATTCTTTGTCACAAAACAAGGTATTGTAAAACGAGTTTCAATGAGTGAATTCACATCGATTCGTCAGAACGGTAAGATTGCTATCACATTACGTGAAGATGATGAACTTGTAGGTGTTAAGGAAACTAATGGTAATGATGAAATTATTATTGCTGGTGCGAATGGTAAGGCTGTCCACTTCTTTGAAGATGGGGTTAGACCAATGGGACGTACAGCGAGTGGAGTAAAAGGTTTCAATGTAGATGGTTCTTATGTTGTAGGCGTTGCTACAAACCGTGAAGGTATGTATTTATTATCCGTTAGTGAAAATGGTTATGGTAAACGTACGGCAATTGATGAGTATCGTTTAACAACACGTGGAGCTAAAGGAGTTAAGACAATCAACATTACTGAAAAAACAGGACAGTTAGTAAATGTTCGTGCTGTTAACGGGGATGAAGATGCAATGATTGTTACAAACGAAGGTATTATTATTCGTATTTCACTTGAAAATGTTGGTATTTATGGACGTAACACACAAGGTGTTAAATTAATTAATGTAACTGAAGGACAATTAGTTGCTAAAGTTGCAATCGTTGATAAAGAAGACGAGGCTGAGAAAATAAACGAATCAGTTATTGAAAATGAAAATATTGAAGAAGTAGTAAATATTGACAACAAAACAGAAGCATGATATAACACTATCAAATAAATCGTTGATAGGGCTAAGTAATATGAATTAACTATTTCAGAGACATAACGTAAGGTGCGAGTTATGATAGTTAACATAAGAAATCATCCCTTGAGTGAACAGAGGAAATTAAGTATGCTGTTTCGGTGGTCCCGTTATAACTATCAAGATACATAAGAAATGCAATACTTATGTAATGAGGGTGGCAACACGAGGTATCGTCCCTTTGTAGACAATACCTCTTTTTTTATTTATAAGGAGGAAATTATATGTTAGATATGAAATATGTAAGAGAAAATGTTGATATTGTAAAAGAAAATATTAAAAAGAAATTCCAGGATTCAAAGCTTGTATTGGTTGATGAAGTAGTAGCTCTCGATGCTGAAAATCGCCAAGCAAAACAAAGAGCTGATGATTTACGTGCAAACCGTAATGCTATTTCAAAAGAAATCGGTGGGTTAATGAAACAGGGATTGAAAGATGAGGCTGCTGAAAAAAAACAAGCTGTTTCTGATATGGCTGCGGAATTAGCAGAACTAGAATTAAAGGAAACGGAATTGAGTGAAAAAATACAAAAAATTATGATGGTAATTCCTAATATCATTGACAGTAGTGTTCCAATTGGAAAAGATGATAGTGAAAATGTAGAATTAGAAAAATTTGGTGAACCGTTTGTACCAGAATTTGAAATTCCATATCATAGTGAAATTATGGAATCATTTGATGGTATTGATTTAGATAGTGCAAGAAAAGTTGCGGGTAATGGTTTCTATTATTTAATGGGTGATATTGCTAGACTTCATTCAGCTGTAATATCTTATGCTCGTGATTTTATGATTGATCGTGGTTTCACTTACGTTATTCCACCCTATATGATTCGCAGTAATGTCGTTACCGGAGTAATGAGTTTTTCTGAGATGGAAAATATGATGTATAAAATTGAAGGTGAAGATTTATACTTAATTGGTACAAGTGAACATTCAATGATAGGAAAATTTATTGATACAATCCTAGATGAAGATAAACTTCCTTATACGTATACAAGCTATTCACCTTGTTTCCGTAAAGAAAAAGGTGCTCATGGTATTGAAGAACGTGGAGTTTATCGAATCCATCAGTTTGAAAAGCAAGAAATGATTGTTGTTTGTAAGCCTGAAGATAGCAGCACTTGGTTTACTAAGTTATACATGAATACAGTTGATTTATTTCGTTCTCTAGATGTACCAGTACGTACTCTTGAATGTTGTTCGGGAGATCTCGCTGATTTAAAATGTAAATCAGTTGATGTAGAAGCATGGAGTCCTCGTCAAAAGAAATATTTTGAAGTTGGCAGTTGTTCAAATTTAACAGATGCGCAAGCACGTAGACTGAAAATAAGAGTTAATGGCGATAATGGTAAATATTTTGCTCATACTTTAAATAATACTGTTGTTGCACCTCCTAGAATGTTAATTGCTTTCTTAGAGAATAATTTAAACAAAGATGGATCTGTAACTATACCTAAGCCACTACAGCCTTATATGGGTGGTAAAAAGTTAATGATTCCTAATAAATAATGTTTCACGTGAAACAACCCTAATAAAAATGTATTCAATTGAGTACATTTTTTATCTTGGTTATTATGTTATTACAAAGAATCGTGATATAATAAAAAGGAAAGAAAGGTAGAGATGATATGAAATTTAAAACGACTTACAACTATATTCTATTATCACCATTATTAGTTGAATTTTTTCTAATTGTTCCATCCGTTCCACCTACAACAAAGAATAATTATTTATCTTTAATAAGTGCTTTATTATTGTTTGTAGCTGTTATTTGGGTCTTTTATAAAACTAATGTGAAAAATTCAATTGTTATGGAGGATAAGAGTTTATTAATACCTTATGATTTAAATGCAAATGAAATTGGAAGAATTCCTTATGTTTTAATAATGGATGCAAAAACAGATCCACAAGCAGCTGGGAAGCACGGAATTGTTCTTGATTATATGTTAGATTACTCAATGCGCAGTGTAATATTTAGAGTACAGAACGAAAATGAATTTTTAGAAGAGTTAACGAAACGTACGAATCGAATGCGTAATAAAGAATGCAATTCAAAATAAAAATCAATTGCAATCTAATAGTGGATACGATATAATATAAAAGCTACTACAATGGTATCTACTGAATCAGGTCAGGTCGGGAACGAAGCAGCCTTAAGGGAGCTCTATCATGTGTGGTAGCTTTTATTTTGCGAGGTAATTATGCACGAAAAATATATGAGAGAAGCAATTAAACAAGCAAAGAAAGCGGAACGAATTGATGAAGTGCCAATTGGTGCGATTATAGTTAAAGATGGAATTGTTATTGCGAGAGCATATAATTTAAGAGAAAAAAAGCAACTATCTACAGCTCATGCAGAAGTAATTGCAATTGAAAAGGCTTGTCGCAAGTTAAAAACATGGCGCTTAGAAGGATGTACTTTATATGTTACGTTAGAGCCTTGTGCTATGTGCTCAGGCGCGATTATGTTATCACGGATTGATTGCGTTGTGTATGGTGCTAAAGACCCAAAAGGTGGTTGTATTGATAGTTGTATCTCAATGTATGAACAAAGTGGATTTAATCATTATCCAACAACCATATCAGGTGTATTAGAAGATGAATGTAGTGAATTATTGAAATCATTCTTTAAAAATAAAAGAGAAATACAAAAGAAAAATAAACAAGTGTAAGTCATTGCTTAAAGAATGGCTTACTTTTTATTTTACCATAGAGTTATCCCTCTATTTTTGTTATAATAGTAAAGTAAGAAAGCAGGTGGCGTATGGCATATAAAGCACTGTATCGAACATATCGTCCGAATGGTTTTGATGAAGTTGCAGGACAAACTCATATTGTACAAACTCTACAAAATGCGGCAAACCAAAATAAAATTGCGCATGCTTATTTGTTTTGTGGACCAAGAGGTACCGGTAAAACTTCAATCGCTAAAATATTCGCAAAAGCAGTTAATTGTGAAGCAGATCATAACCGACCATGTTTAAAATGTGAAAATTGTATCAGTATTGGGGAAGGAACACATCCTGATATTGTGGAAATTGATGCTGCTAGTAATAATGGGGTAGAAGAAGTCCGTGATTTGATTGAAAAGGTTAAATATGCACCAATTAAAGGGAAATATAAGGTATATATTATTGATGAGGTTCACATGATGTCAACGGGAGCTTTTAATGCTCTGTTAAAGACAATTGAGGAACCACCAGCTCATGTAATTTTTATATTAGCAACAACTGAGCCACATAAAGTATTGCCAACTATTATTTCTAGATGCCAACGCTTTGACTTTACGAAAGTGTCAAAAAGCGAAATTGTTGGAAGAATGAATGAAGTACTGGCTATGGAAAAAATTACATGCGAACCTGAAGTTTTAAGAATCATTTCCCAACTTGCAGACGGCGGAATGCGTGATGCATTAAGTATATTGGATCAATGTATTGCTTATGCACAAGATAATATACAAACAAAGCATATTAATGAAATCTATGGTATTACAACTGTAAAAGAAAAACTTCAACTATTATTCTCTGTTTATCATAAAGAAGGATCACAATTAATGGCTCAAATAAACACAATGGTTGAAAAAGGAATAGATATTAAGCGTTTAACGATTGATTTAATCGAAATTCTTAAAGAAAGTATCATTTATGACTATACGAAGAATGATTCATTATTAAAAATACTTACAATCGATGAAGTTCGTGAAGTAAAAGTAAACAAAACAACAAAAGATCGGCTTGATATGATTGATATTTTGATGGATACATACGATAAATATCGTAATGCAGCAAGTGTCAGTTCATATTTTGAAGTTTGTTTATTAAAAATGATGAGTGTTGAAGAGATAAATACAAATCATTTAGTAGAGAAGAAGGAAAAACCGGTTGTAAAGCATAATGCTGAAATTGTTTCACGTGAAACAATACCAAATCAAATAGAAGTAAAAGAGGATAAAAATGAGTTTAATGAAACATCTGAAGTAGAAGAATTACCATTATTTGAAGAAATAGTTGAAGAACCTACAAATAAAGCTTCAAAACCATTGGAAGATGAATTGATATTACAGTTGGTGGTCGGAGCAAACCGTGACATGCGAGTGAGAGACGAAGATAATTGGAGTAAGATTGAAAATTATCTTTCTGAAATTAAATGGGCCAAAGATGCAATGATACTAAATAATGCTAGAATTATGGCGAGCGGTGAACAATATATTGTGATTAGCGTTGATAATCAAGCATCAGCAAATGAAATTAATGAAAAGGATAGTAACAATGAATATCTAGAATTTATGAAAGAAATACTAGGACAAGAAAAGAAAATATACGCAATTACAAGAGATCAACAAGTGAGGGTAATAAACGACTTTAAAATTCGTAGAGAAAAGAATGATTTACCATTACCAATCGAATTCAAAGAATTTAAAGAAGCAAAAATAGGGAAAGAAAGAGAATTAAGTGATGAAGAAGTAATTCTAGACCTTTTTGGAAACGAAAATATTATTATTAAGGAGGATTAACCAATGAACATGCAAGCATTATTAAAACAAGCACAAAAAATGCAAAAAGAAGTAGTTGAAACAGAAAGAGAATTAAAATCACATGTTTATACTGCAGAACTATCAGGTGGTGCTATTATTGCCGAAGCTACAGGAGAATTAAAAGTTAGTAAAATCGATATTAAGGATGAAGCGTTATTGAATTTAGAGAACAAAGAGATGTTAGAAGATATGTTAGTAATGGTAGTAAATGAAGTTATTCAAAAGGCAACAACGGAAAAAGATGAAGTTATGAATAAATTGACGGCCGGGGTAAAAATGCCAGGAGGCTTCTAATGTATCCAAAGAAATTTGAAGCCTTAATAGAGAGCTTTCAGCATTTACCGGGAGTTGGCCTTAAGACAGCAGAGCGTTACGCTTTTGAAGTATTAGCTTGGGATAAAGATGATATTCAGCAATTTTCAAAAAGTTTAGAAGATATGGTGGATGGTATTCATTATTGCTCATTATGTGGTAATTTAAGTGAAGAGAATCTATGTGATATCTGCGGTGATGAAATGCGAGATCATACTATGATATGTGTAGTACAATATCCTAAAGATGTAATTGCTATGGAAAAAACAAGAGAGTATCATGGTGTATATCATGTGCTTGGTGGTGTAATCAATACGGCAAAAGGTATCTTACCAGATGACATTAACATTGATTCGCTTATAAATCGAATTGATGAAAATACAAAAGAGGTAATTATTGCTACAAACCCTACTGTTGAGGGAGAAACTACAGCTTTGTATTTATCTAAATTACTAGAGAATAAAAATATTAAGATAACTAGAATTGCCCATGGCTTGCCAATGGGAGGCCATATTGATTATGCAGATGAATTGACATTAATCAAAGCTTTAGAAGGAAGAAATAACATGTAAGTTGCAGATTCTGCAACTTTTCTTTTAAATTAGTTCGTGACGTGCTAAAATAGGTTTAGAAACAGGTGATAATATGGCTTCTATTGCTTATGTTACAGATCAAAACATGATTGAATTTCATCGTTTGAATGGCAATAAAAAAATGAATTTTTGGCGACCATCTGCATCTAAAAAAATGGTCGATTTTAATAGTGGTGACTTTTTATTCTTTTTGGCAAAAGGAACACAAAGAGGAAGAAAAAAAGAAAAAGGAATTATCGGGTATGGTAAGTTTACAAAAGTAAGTATGTTATCTTTTAATCAAATGTGGAAGCGTTATGAGACGCTTAATGGATATGCAACTAAGGAATATTTATATGAGGCAATTGTCAAAGTGACAAAAGATAAACAAATGCCAAAGCAATTAAGTTGTCTTGAATTAGAAGATATTGTATTCTTCCAAGCACCTATTTATTTGAGTGAATTAGGAATGAAAATTTCTAATAGTATAGAAAGTTATATATATTTAGATCGAGAAGATATGCTAATTACAAACAAGATATTAGCAAAAGCACAAACTATTGGCGTTGATGCTTGGACACAAATGTTTGAAAGTAAAGCAAATAATAACTTTACAAACGACGCATTATGGAGTGCTATTTCAAATATTAGCGAAAAAATTAACCAATTTCCATATACAGCCTATGAATACAAAAGGATAAACCGTTTTGCTAATCAACTTATTGGAGATAATGAAATGCGTGCTTTCCTTGCGAATAATCGAAGTGATTTCTTAGAATGGAATAACGGAACAATTACAATATACATTCCTTGTATTGTAAATGTGAGTGATTATAAAACAAAACTACAATATTTAATTGGTCATTATATGAGTTATGTTGCCTATATTTCTCAGATGCAAGAGAATGATAAAATGGCTATTTCATTATGTATAGTTTTTAATCAAGAGATTGATGATTATAGTAAAACAATGATTGAAAACTTAAAGATTAATTATGAAATAATTGGCGAATAAAAAACGTTTCATTAACAAGAAACGCTTCATAGTTTATTTCCGATGAGCATCAAGAGCTCGTTTAATTTTAGAATTACAATTTGTTTCATAATGCAGGTTAGCTTTTTTTAGTATTTCATTGAAGGCTATTTTTCCTTCATGTTCAACTTTTTCTTCATATTCAATTTCATAATCTGTGATATTAGAATAATGATTTTCATCGAAACATAGTTCTGCATATCCAGTATCAATGATAGCGCGTTTCGTAGTTAATTTCGCAGTTTCAAGAAAAGGATAAGCAATTTGATATGAGTCAAGTAGTGAGACTATTTCGCTTGTATTAAGAGAAGAAATGCTATCGTCTTTAACTTCACATTCAAATTCTAGTAAATCTTGATTCTGAAACACTTTCAAAGTAAAAACATATTGAGTTGTTTTACGAATTCGCATCGCTCCTCGCATTTTCTCAATTGTTCGATTTTGATTATCAAAATATGTATTTGTCTGTTCATGAAAAACAGCTTCTTTATAAAAAGATAAAAGATGATCAAAGTGTTCTTTACTTACTAGTAACTTATATTCTTTTTCAATATTTTTATTCATAACAACACCTACCACAGTTATGATACAATAGTGGTACATGAAAGGAAAGGATAAGATGAAAAAATTTGCCTTTATTACTAAAAAAGATATTAAATCTCAACGAATCCAAAATCAAATAACAAAAGCTTTAGAAGAAGCTAATTGGGAATTAGATAAAGATCATCCACAACTAGTATTTAGTATTGGGGGGGATGGAACTTTATTATATGGTGTG
Source organism: Erysipelotrichaceae bacterium (assembly GCA_036641395.1). Lineage (GTDB taxonomy): Bacteria > Bacillota_I > Bacilli_A > Erysipelotrichales > Erysipelotrichaceae > JAVXTH01. The sequence continues at coordinate 12,664 of JAVWEY010000008.1, read as the reverse complement.
CATCATTATATTGATAACTTAGATGATATTATGTTTGTTGGAATTCATACTGGAACCTTAGGTTTTTTCACCGATTATACTGAGAATGAAGTAGATATATGTATACAAGATGTACTTAATAATGAACCAACTATATTCACTTCAAGACTTCTACAGATTGATATTAAGGGAAAAGCAGATAAGTCTTTATACGCATTAAATGAAATGCGTATTGAAAATGTTATACGTACTCAAATTTTGAATATATCGATTGACGATGAATTCTTTGAGACATGCCGAGGAACTGGGGTATGTTTATCAACACAAGCAGGATCAACCGCATATAATCGCTCTTTAAGAGGAGCCGTTATTGAAAACGGGTTATCGGTTCTTCAATTATGTGAGATAACTGGCATACAACATAAGTTATATCGCTCCCTAGGTGTTCCTTATATATTAAGTGATAATCGAATCGTTTCTTTTGAAAGTAATGAATTTGATGAAGCTTTATTATGTTATGATCATCTTCATGTATCATTAAAAGAAGTTGAAAAAGTTATCTGTAAATTATCTAATAAACAAGTCCATTTTGCTAGATATCGTCCGTATAGTTATCTAAAACGAATTAAGAATTTATATTAAAAAGAATCCAATTTAGGATTCTTTATTTGTAAACATAGTCTGATAATTTTTTTGCTTGAGAACTGGTATTCATAACGATTCCTAATGCCAGTAAATAAGAAAGTAAAGAACTACCACCATATGATATAAAAGGCAGGGTTACACCGGTGATAGGTAATAGGCCAATTACCATACCAATGTTTTCAATTTGTTGAAAGAGCAGCATCCCAAGAATGCCACAAACAATATATTTTTCAAAGGATACTTTTGATTGAATCGCTATTTTAAATAAGCGCCAGTCTAGTAAAACACAGAGAGCGATGATGAATAGCGAACCGATTAAACCGAAGCTTTGTGAGAATACAGCGAAAATAAAATCTGTTTGCGGTTCAAGTAAAGTTACTACTTTAGTTTTCATTCCATAGCCGAAAAGTCCAGCAGAACCAATTGCTAATAAAGCAGTATATAATTGTTGTCCTGCACCAATTAAATTTTGTTCTGGATAAATCCAACCGACAATTCGATTTAATTTATAACTACCCCCAAAGAATCTCATTAATTGATCGTTATAGAAGAAGAAAAAGAAGAAGAAAATACCTAATATAATTCCAACGCCTACAAATGCTCCAATAATCCATCCAGGTTTAATTCCTGAACACATAATCATAATACTTAAACTTACAATAATAATTAAACAAATACCAGTGTCTGGTTGTATGTAGATAAGAAATAAAGCAGGGAGTGCATATTTTAATATACTAACAAATAATATAACATCATTTTCATAAGATGCTTCATAATATTCTTTATGATGCTTACTAATAAGTCCAGCTGTTAATACGATTAAATCGACTTTCATAAATTCACTAGGTTGTAAGGATCCAAATGGTAAATAAAACCAAGAAGTAGCACCATTTGTTTTATGGATGAATGGTAAGTTTGTATTATTACCAAATATCATATTTACAATTTGGTTTAATACTAAGAGTAGAAGGGCACCAATTAGTATCCAATAAACAATTTTCGCAAGATCGTAAATACCTTCATTACCAATAAACATAATCGCGGCAATACCCGCAAACCCAATTGCATACCAAAGGACTTGCTTGAAAATTAAATCAGGTCCACTCACATGGGCAGGAAGTAATTCAAAAGCTGAATAAATCGCAACAATTGAAGTGATTGCCATTGTTATGATGATTCCTAATAATACAAAATCATATTTTTTTGGTTGCTTTACCGTTGATAAGGATGTTTTCATATATAATTCTCCATCTTGAATGAATAATGTTCTTTTTTAACAACTATTATTATAACACGAAAGGCAAATGTTTATGATATGAAGTTTTTACTTCATATTTTGTTGAAGAAATATTGCTTACATTAATAAAAAAAATCCCTTTCTGTTTGTATGAAACTTCTATTAATGGTATCATATTAACGAGGTGATGATATGAAAAAATGGCATTCTTTATTAGAATATTTTCAATTTCCATTAAAAATGCTTTTTGTCGCAACAATTCTATTAGGAATTGGAAGTACAATAATTAATCCCAATGTAGATCCTCTATTATGGCATATAGATAATGATATAGTAATAGTCGTTAGTGAAATGTTAAAATATATAGGTGGTTATCTAATTCGTTTCTTCCCTGTATTTGTTTTTGTGAAAATACTAATGAGAAGATATGAAGATAGTGTTCCTGCCTTTGTTGGTTTATTTGGTTATGTAATTTTGAATGTTGTAATGATGTTTTTTATTGATTCAACTTTACCAACCTATTTTTATGAAAACTCATTAGGAATACAAGCAAACTTTCAGGCAACTAGTTTCTTTGGAGAAATTTCAAAGGTTCCATATATAACAGGAATATTTTCTTTAATTGTTGTCTATTACATAGTGAGAAAAAGTTACGAACGTTCACGTCATTATGCAATGCATGGTGTTTTATCATTTATTGATCATGATACATGGGCATTAATTACTTCATTAATTCTATGCGTTATCGCGGGAATTGCCTTCGCATTCTTATGGCCTTATTTCTTTGATTTAATAAACAGTATTTTCGCACTAATTGGTAATGATATAAGTGATCCAGTTAATTTATTTTTCTATGGAATCATAGAAAGAGTTATGGCAGTCTTCAATTTAGTGGATTTACCTAGAAATGCTTTTTGGTTAGGTGAAATGGGCGGTAGTTTTATGGAACCAACAGGATTGAAACACGTTGGTGACGTTAGTATTTGGAGTTATCAAATAATGAACAACCTAGAACTTACTGCTGGTAAATTTATTACGCCATATTATATTGTTAATATTTTTGTTATTCCAAGTTTCTTATTAGGGTATTTGTCTTTGGTCACTTCAAAAAAAGAAAGAGGACGCTATTCATTGTTTTTCATCTTGGCAATTGTATTCTCAGTTCTTTGTGGAAATGCATTACCAATGGAAATTTTCATGTTAGTGTTAGCGCCACTATTATATATATTTTACTTAATAATGGTAGGCTTAATATATGCTGCACTTCAAATGTTGGGTGTTAGTATTGGTTATAATTTCTCAGACGCTTTAATTGTAGCTAATCCTGGTTCTTTATTAGATTTACCAAGATTTTTCCGTATTCCAGACATGTATGGTGATTTAATTACTATTTTGATTGTCGGTGTTATTTGTTTTATTATTTTCTTTCTTACGACAAGAGCATATTTCAAAAAATATGCGATTGGTTTATTGCAACTTTCAAATCGTAAAGCAGTCACAGACCGTATTATTTTAGCGGTTGGTGGAATTGATAATATTATTCAAATTGATTCTACTCCAGATAAATTGACGCTAGCTTTAGAAGATCGTTTATTAATTGATGCAGAAGCATTAAGGAGTGAAGGTGCCTATTTGATTCTAGAGGCTAAAGATGGTTATTTGGTACGATTAGGTAATATATCAACAATTGTTGGTGAAGAAATAAATAAATTATTAATAGAGAAAAACAAAGCAAAGGTTAATACTGAAGAAATACTATAAAGTAGATTGATCAATCTACTTTTTTTGTTGCAATCAAAAGTGGTTTTAATTGAGATTCATAGATACATTTATTTGAGTATCTTGTTCTTGCTAATGTTTTAGAATGAATTACTGGATTATTATTCATTTCAATTATAATATTACGGGCATGCTGAATATAATAATCTTCTTCGCTAGGATGATAAGTTTCATAGGTGTCATAACCAAAGTTTTTGGCAGACCAACGCATGAAATAAGCTTTTAAGTCACTTCCAATTTCCGCTAAGGCAGGAACCGCTTCATTTAAAACAATTAAATTACCACGACTTGCCGCTTCAATAACGGTTAAACCGAAAGATTCTGAGTAAGAGGGACATATAAATAAATTACTAATTGAGAACAAATCTAATACTGTTTCTCTTTTTACACCATAGGGAAAACCACAATCGCTTGTAAAGAGAATATCTTTTTCTTCAAGACCACTTTTATAACCTAAATCACGAATCATAAATTTATATAAAGAAGAATCAATATCAGCAGATGGAAAATCGCAAAAGATAATAGCGATACTCTTATGAAATACTCTTTTAAATGTTCCAGCAAATTGAGCAATCGTATGAAATCGCTTTGATGTGTTCAATCGTCCAGGATAGATGATTAAAATATCACTTTTTGAGTAATCAATATATTTACCAATGTGTTTGGATTCATCTTTCATTCCAATTGTTACATCAATACTATTATTAATACAAGAACATTGGCTTAGATTGATATGATATTGCTTAGAAAGCGCCGCTAAACCACTTTGAGTAGGATAAATAAAAGTAGTATTGTCCATTCCCTGATACATGCAATTAATAGGGTAAGTAGTTTCAACATATTCAGTTGGAGCAGAATGCGTAAAAGACAAGAAATGAACTCTTGGTAGTTTCTTTTGAGCCTTTCTAATTGCGACATTATGAAGCAAATGAACCCCTTGATATAGAATATCGTGCATAATACAGATATCTACATCTGATAAATGTCGAACATAATCATTAGCGATTAAGTCAACTTCTGATTCAAAGGTTGTTGATATTTTATTATTCGTAGCGGAATAAGTTTTCCAGTGAAAAGGAATCCCATTGATGCTATTAATTATTTTGATCCATTCGATTCGTTTATCTCTAAAAATATTAGTTCGTTCATGATCAGGACAATGTTCACTAACTAATAATTTAACATCAATATGATCAACAAGTAACATAGATAATTGTTCAGCAACAACATTTACTAAAGAATAGGTATTTGATAAACCATTAAACATGGTTAATATTGCAATTTTCAAGATAAAAGCCCCCTCAATAAAGTTCTCTATAACATATTGTATACTGAGGCATGCGTTTTGGTGCCGAAAAAATTGGAGGAAGTTTTATGGCAATTAATTTTTGGCTAGCGGATACATTTAATATATTTATAATTAAAAACCAAACGCAAAATAATGCTTATGCAACAGGAGCAGTATGGATTGGCAAGAATGCTGTTTTAAATAACTATAATGTAGGTTCAGATTTACCAATGTCGACCGCAACCTATATGTTCGCAATTCAAGTATTAGGTAATATGAATATAGTTGGTGGAATTAACTATTCACAGAATTCAGGAATTGATAATTTAGGAAGTGTTAGTGCTTATACAATGACCAATCAAAATGGAGTTAAAAATAATCCATTAAAGTTTACGTATCGTCCTTTTGATATAAATGCTTATAACTATTTGGAATGTTCTTCAATTGGATGGGCATCTCTTAAAACAAATGGAGAGATAATTCAGCAAGGAACAAAACTTACTTTAAAAGGAACAAGTGTAGGATTAAATAATTTTGTTATTAATCCTAACAGTTATAATATTTCAACGATTACAAGTATTGATATAATTGTTCCATTAAATTCAACCGTACTAATTAGTATTTTAGGGACATCTATCACATTGAATTCTTTCACTACATTATTGAATGGAGTACCTATTACAAAACCACAGGCTGCTTATATCTTATGGAATTTTCCGGATGCGACATCATTATCTATAAATAGTAATATATATGGCGCTTTACTAGCTCCGTTCGCAACAATTTCATCTTCAAATGTAGTTATATATGGTACTCTAATGGCGCTTAACTTAACAGGATTATTAAATGGAGTTAAGAATAATTTCTTAGGTCAATTGCCTGATTTGTATGACCCCTCAACAACCGGTTCTTGTACTACTTCAACATCCACTACAACAACTACAACTACTTCAACAACTTCAACATCAACGACAACGGTTGCTCCACCAACAAAAAGAGATCAAGCAATTATTGATGTAATTGAATCAGTAGCCCTTGTTCAAACCGGTTTATCCCATATCTTAAATGCAGAAGGAGAAAAGGTACAAGCGGCATTAAAGAATCCTGATTCCATAACTTATTTGTTAGAAGTAAATGCATCAGTTGAATCAATGGTAAGAGCGATTAGTCGTTTAGAAATGATGCTTCAAAGTAAATTAGAACTATTTCAAGAATGCAATTGTGATAATATTCATCTCGATTAAAAGAAAAGGACTTTTCTAAAGTCCTTACATAACTATTCATAATCGCATTCTGTTTCACTACATTGTTTTGCTAGTTCTAGTTTTTGATATAATACCAGTTCAAGAAAAGTAATATTTTTAATTAGATGATCAACCGATTTATTAACTTCGATTAATTCGCATGTGTCTTTCGCCAAAGCAACAACTTTTTGGATTTTTTCTCCTTCAGCATTTAGAATATGTGAAATGGCAGCTTCAATCAACGCAATCGATTCAATAATATCACTTGGGCCATTTGACTGTTCATAACAATTTTCTGTTTCAATATAATCACAATCATCATCATCTATAGTATCTTGAAAATTGCTTTCGTATAAATAATTACATCCATCGTTATCACTTACCATAAAGCATAATTGATGATCAACCATAAATATACTATGAATAATAATGTTTTCATCAATATAGTCATTCGTAATAATATTACCATTACATGAAATCTGTGCTATATAAGCTGAATGATTTTTAGTATATGCTACCAATTTATGTCCGCAAATAAGAGCGGTACTAGTATAGTAATTTTGTGTACCTTCATGATTACATACTAAAATAGGACAACCACAATCATTTAATTCCATTGATATATTGTTATTAGTATCCCCTAATAAGGTTTTAGTGGCTTCACAAGATATCTCAGATGCAATAAAATCTCCACATGGAGTGGTTGAATAAATGCAATGATTGGTAGTGATATAAATTTTATCGCACTCATTTTCATAATAAATACTATTTAAGTTTGCTTGATAATAACTAGGTATCTTTAATTTAATTACATCCTTTTTTTCAAAGGCTTCATTAATTAAAAAAAGGTGCTTATCATCATTAATACAGGTTGCAATTAATTGATTCTTACCAATTGATGATATTGATGAGTACGGAATTATGGAAGGTGTTTCTTTACACTTATCTCCATTTAATCGATATTCCAATATTTTGTTTCTGCTTGGTTGACAAATGATATAGTAATTGTGATGAATCGTTGCACCTGTGAATTTCTCGTTATATTTACTTTTTAATGAAGTAATACTCACTGTTTTTATCATAATATCCTCGCTTTCGTTCATTTTATTATATGTAGGTAATTAATAATTGCTATCGCAAATAGATAGTTTCAAACATATACTATAAAGAAGAGGGGAGGACTGGTGTAAATGAGTTGTAATTTATTAGCATATTTATCTGTATGCTTAAAAGATAAAACATCTGAATTTAGCGAATGTTATTGTTTTATGAATCCTACTATCTTATATCTTCCAAATGGTTTTGTAATGAATATTGAAAAGATTAAAAAATGTGAGATTGAATTGTGCATTAGTAACGTAAATGATCTAGAAATTAAAGAAATGGTAAAACTTAATTTATGTGATAAAAATGAAGTCGCAATAAGTGTTAATTTATCAACGGGTTTAGTTAATTTAAACATATGCTTAAATGGAATTAGCACATTTAAAAAAAGATGTAATTAAGAATAGCCCAAGCAATATGGACAAATGAAACATAACTTAAAGGGAAAGGGGATTTAAAATAAAATGTCAATGCCAATTATCGTTCCAAGTGGAGTAACAAAATGTGAGGCTATTACTGATATTATTGAATCAGTCGCACTTGAACAAACCGCTTTATCACACATCTTAAATGCAGAGGGTGAAAAGATTCAAGCAGCTTTAGTACTAGCAAAAACAAATGGTGAATTAATTGCAGTTAACCAATCGGTAAAATCGATGGTCAATTCAATCACACGTTTAGAAATGATTCTTCAAGGTAAGTTAGAATTATTTAATGAATGTTTATGTACAAATTGTCAATAAATTAAATTGATTCTTATGAAAGAGAGTATTTGTACTCTCTTTTCTTATGGATATTTGCATATAAAAAAGGATAAGCTTTTATGAAAGGATACCTATCTTTATCGAAATTTGTTATAATAAGTAAGTTGAATGGAGTGTGGAGACAATGGTTGAACCAGGAAAATTTACACCGATGATGAATCAGTATCTAGAAGTCAAAAATAAACACCTAGACGCAATTGTATTTTATCGTTTGGGAGATTTTTATGAAATGTTTTTTGATGATGCGAAAATCGCTTCAAATGAATTAGATTTGGTATTAACAGGAAGAAATGCAGGAGTCGATTATAAGGTTCCAATGTGCGGAATTCCTTACCATGCAGCAAGTGGTTATATACAACGACTTATTACGAAAGGTTATAAAGTAGCAATCGTTGAACAGATGGAAAATCCAGCAGAAGCACAAGGCATTGTAAAGCGAGAAGTTATAAAAATTGTAACACCAGGTACAATTATGGATGAAGTAAATGATGAAAGAGCGACTGTACAAATAGCAGCTATCCATGATTTACAATATGCTTTGGCAATTGTTTTATGTGAAATGACAACGGGAGAAATGAAAGCCCAAATTATAGATAAAAATTTAATGGCAATTCAAAAAGTTTTATTAGGTAATAATGTAAGAGAAGTAGTGATAGAAAATAAATTAGATAAAAAAGTTAAAAAAATGATCAATGACTTATCAATGATTACAGTATCTTTTATGGAAAATGCAATCTTTGATAAAGCATATAACCATTTAATTGAACATATAGAAGATGAACGAATCAAGCATACATTTGGTTTATTAATTAATTATTTATTAGAAACACAAAAACGTAGTATGTCACATTTGAATACGGTTGAAATGATATATGAAGAAGATTATTTACAAATGGATTATTCAACTCGTTCTAATCTAGAATTAACCCAAAGTTTAAGAAATAATGGGAAATCTCTAACTTTGTGGAGTTTTCTAGATAAGTGTCAAAGTGCAATGGGATCTAGAACACTTCGAAAATGGATTGAATATCCACTTATTAAAGTAGAAGAAATCAATAAAAGAGCGGATGCCATTGATTATTTAAATGCTAATTTTATACTAAAAGATGAATTAAAAGAAGCATTAAGTAATGTGTATGATTTAGAAAGACTAAGTGCTAGAATCGCATATGGATCGGCAAATCCTCGCGATATAGTTAGATTAGTTAAAACCTTAAAATGTGCACCAATCATCTTTAATTTGTTGAAAGATTGCAAGGCTTATCCAGAATTTCAAGAAGTTGACTCGTGTAGTGAACTGTGCAGTTTCTTAGATGGAGCTTTAGTAGAAGAGCCACCGGTTAATATGAAAGATGGTGGTATCTTTGTTGATGGCTATCATAGCGAACTAGATGAAGTTAGAAAAATAGGACATTCTGGTAAACAATGGATATTGGATTTAGAAACAAAAGAAAAAGAAAGAACACAAATAAAATCATTAAAAATAGGATATAATCGAATCTTTGGTTATTATATTGAAGTAACAAAAGCAAATATCGATCAAGTTAAAGAAGAGTTTGGTTATGTTCGTAAACAAACACTTACTAATGCAGAGCGATTTGTTACGCAGGAATTAAAAGAGCGAGAAGATTTAATTGTTCATGCGCAGGAAAGAATGGTAAATTTAGAGATAGAATTATTTAATGATTTATTAGATAAAATTCGTGTTTATCTTCCTAAATTACATGTCTTGGCAAGTTCATTATCGCAAATTGATGCGTTATATTCATTGGCGGTTATTTCAAATGAAAATGGTTATACAAGACCAATTTTTCATAGTGGACATGAAGTATATTTAGAAGAAGCTCGACATCCTATTTTGGATAAGATAATGAAAGAAACAAAATATGTTTCAAATGATTTAAAGATGAATGAAGACAATTCAGTGTTAATGATAACAGGACCGAATATGGGTGGTAAATCTACCTATATGCGACAAAATGCATTGATTGTTTTAATGGCACAGATTGGGTGTTATGTTCCAGCTAAAAAAGCTGAGTTACCAATTTTTGATCAAATTTTCACTAGAATTGGGGCAAATGATGATATTATGAGCGGACAATCTACTTTTATGGTAGAAATGATAGAAGCAAATAATGCATTACAAAATGCCACTAGTAACTCATTGATTTTATTTGATGAGATTGGTAGAGGAACTTCTACCTATGATGGTATGGCTTTAGCTCATGCGATGATTGAATATATCACGAACACAATTGGGGCAAAAACTTTGTTTAGTACACATTATCATGAATTAACAGCATTAGCGGATAATAATAAAGCAATTCAAAATGTCCACGTGGAAGTACATGAAGAGAATGATACAGTTACTTTTTTATATCGAGTCAAAGAAGGTAAAGCTGATAAATCATATGGTATAAATGTTGCTAGATTAGCTCATTTACCTAATTCTATATTAGCAAGGGCAAAGCAGTTACTTGATAATTTGGAACTACAACCAAGTCAAGTTACTTTAAGTGCGCCGACGATGATTGAAAAGGAAGATAAACGAGTTCAAAAGATTGAAACAATGTTAGGAAATTGTGACTTAAATGAAATGACACCAATGGCAGCGTTAACTCTGCTTTGTGAATTGAAGAGTGTTTTAACGAAAGAAGGGAAATGATATGGGGATAATTAACCGGTTAGATGAACATTTATCGAATATGATTGCGGCTGGTGAAGTAGTTGAAAGACCAATGGGTGTAATTAAAGAATTGGTTGAAAATAGTATTGATGCCAATGCCCACCATATCGAAATAATTGTCACACAGGGTGGTATCGAATCTATTACCATTGTTGATGATGGAATTGGAATGGAAGCAAGTGATGCAAGTATTGCTTTTGAACGACATGCAACGAGTAAAATTAAAGAAAGTGATGATTTATGGAATATTCACACATTAGGATTTCGTGGAGAAGCACTTCCTTCAATTGCTGCGGTAGCTGCCGTTAATTTGAAAACAAATAATGGAGTTGAATCAACAGAAGTAGAAATACAATATGGTAAATTAATAAAAGTACAACCAGTTGGCTCTCCTCGAGGAACAAATATTTCGGTTCGTAATCTATTTCAAAAAACGCCAGCTCGTTTTAAACATTTAAAAACACCTCAATATGAATTTTCATTAATTGCTGATCTGATACAAAAATTCGCCTTATCAAATCCAGAAATTGCTTTTTCTTTAAGCCATGATGGTAGAACTATTTTCCAAACAAATGGATCAAATCAACTACTTGAAGTTTTAATGCAAATATATGGAAGAGAAATTGTGAAATCAGCAATTGAAATTAAACAATCAGATAATGATTATCAACTTAGTGGTTATGCAATTCAACCGAATTTTAATCGTGCCACGAAGTATTATATTTTAATTTATGTAAATGAGCGAATGATTCGATCTTATCGTCTTCAAAAAGCAATCTTAGATGCTTATTATCCTTATATGGCAAAGGATCGTTATCCAATTGTTGTGTTGAAGATATCAATGGATGCCCAGTTAGTTGATGTGAATGTTCATCCATCAAAATGGGAAATTCGTTTATCAAAAGAGAAACAATTAGAAAAATTAATTTTTGATAGTATTGATTCTTTATTAAAACAAAAACTACAAGTAACTCAAGTTGTTCCAAAAGAAAAAGATAAAATTGAGGTACAAGAATTACATTTTGAGTATGAAAATGATAAAGCAACAATGAAAGTACATAAAGAAATTGATGAGAGTTTTAATGATAGATTAATAAATAATTCACCTTTTCCTATTAGAGATGCAATAAAGGATACACAACCAATGATTCAAGAAGAATCAATTATTTATGAAAAAGAAGTAACTACATTGATTGAGGAAGAAAAGATTGAAACATTTGAAAAAAAAGAAGCAGCAATTAATGAATCTTTCCCACAAATGCAAGCATTAGCACAAATGCACGGTCGATATATTTTAGCTCAAGGTGATGATGGTTTATATATTATTGATCAACATGCAGCTCAAGAACGCTATCATTTTGAATGTATTTCAAAATTGATTGAGGAAGGAAACCTAGATTCACAACCTTTGTTATTTCCAATTTCGATTGAAACTAGTTTAAGTGTTATTTCACAATTTGAAGAAATGAATCAAGTATTAACACAACTAGGTATCCATTTAGAAATCTTTGGCGATAAAACGCTTATTGCCCGAGAATTGCCAGTCTGGATGAAAGATTGTGATGAAGTAGCTTTTATTCAAGATATGATAGATGTTTATCAACAAGATGCAGAAATTCCAATTGATCGATTAAGAAAAAAAGCAATTGCAACGATGGCATGTCATTCTTCGATTCGATTCAATCGTAATCTAACAATGGATGAAATGAATCAAGTAATTGATGATTTAAGAAAATGTATTCAACCATTTCATTGTCCTCATGGTCGACCTACATTTATTTGCATGAGTGAAAAGCAATTAGAAAAAGAATTCGAAAGAACGAATTAAGATAGAAAGCTAACTATATAAAAATCAAGTAGTTTTTGATAATTAGCTGAAATAAATTTTAGATCTTTGAAAAGTGAATAAAGTGTACGCTGAAAACAACCACAATGTAG
>JAVWEY010000007.1:0-43392 GCA_036641395.1 Erysipelotrichaceae bacterium | reverse complement strand
ACAAGTCTAATTAAGTTTAGAAAGAAAGGAATGTACATTGAATTGACTGTTAGATAAGTCAATAACAGTATACTAGGTGAAAACATGTTTAAGAAATGGATTGTTTTTCTTCTATTATCTCTCTTACTATTTCCAATCTCTACTTATGCGAAAGAGGATTTATATCTTGGTGGTGATAGTATTGGAATTGTTGTGAATTATGATGGAGTTTTAGTAAGCGGCACCTATCAAATCGAAAAAGATGGAAAATTCTATAATCCAAGTAATCAGGATATTTTAAAAGGTGACATGATTGTTAAAGTAGAGAATAACGATGTGCATTCATTAGAAGACTTATACGCCTCATTAAATAATTATCAAAAAGATATCAATGAAATTGATGTTACCTTGGTACGTGGAACGCAAAGCATTCATAAGTCGTTAATTTCTATCTATGATAAAAAGAATGAAACATTTCAATGTGGTTTATATGTAAAAGATAGCATAGCCGGAGTTGGAACAATGACCTATTATAATCCAAGCAACATGGAATATGGTGCATTAGGTCATGAGATCCAAGATGTTGATTTAAAAGAAAAAGCAAAGATTGATTATGGTACTATTTATGAAGCAAGTGTTCATGATATAGTAAAGAGTCAAAATGGAGTTATTGGTGAAAAACATGCGAATATTAACTACAATGAAGTAATTGGTAATGTAAAAGAAAATAAAGATATAGGTATTTATGGAAATTATCAAAAACTTCCAAATAAAATTACATCCTTACCATGGACAAAACAAGATAAAGTACATTTAGGCGATGCCCAAATATATACTGTTTTATCAAACCAAGATATTAAAGCATACAAAATAAAAATAACAAAATTGAATATTCAAAATGAATCCGAAATTAAAGGTATTGAATATGAAGTGATTGATCCAGAATTACTTAAAAAAAGTGGTGGTATCATTCAAGGAATGAGTGGATCACCAATTGTCCAAGACGAACATATAATTGGTGCAGTAAGTCATGTAATTACATCAAATGCAATCAAAGGATATGGAGTTTATATTGAATGGATGATGAAATAAGTCGATAACAGGATAGAAGCGTAAACAAATTACGTTTCTATTTTTTTTGAAACTTCTAAAATATACAACAAATGGTAGTTTATCGACATATTTAGCCATATTATGCACAATCTTTCCTCTATAATACTGTTTGCGGAGGTAATTATGATGAAAGAAAATTTAAAGGTTTATATTGCGGATGATAGTAAAGATATGATTCAATTGATGAAAACAGCACTTGGTAAGAGTAAAACGTATCAAGTGATAGGTAGTGCCAGTAACGGTGTTGAATGTTTAAAAGAAATTTCAAATCAACATATTGATATCTTAATATTAGATTTAATTATGCCAGAAAAAGATGGAATTCAAGTCCTTCATGAATTAAAAGAAAATAATTGTCGTGTAGATCATATTATATGTACCACACCCTTTATTAATGAGTTAATTGTAAGAGAAATTCAAGGTGAAAAAGTAGATTATATATTAATGAAACCATTTGCAATTACTCAATTATTAGATAAACTTAATTTTATTATTGGTTATTCTAATAAAGATGTTAATAATCTATATAATGAAATACCATATGATGATAAAGTAGAAACAGATAATTTAATGAAATTAGAACTTGAAAGTGAAATAACATCAGTTCTACATGAAATTGGAATACCAGCTCATATAAAAGGTTATATGTATCTTAGAACGGCGATTATAGAAACATATTTGAACGTTGATTTTCTCGGTCAAATAACGAAAGTATTATATCCTGAAATTGCAAGAAAGTACCTAACTACTTCATCGCGTGTTGAAAGAGCGATTCGTCACGCGATTGAGGTCGCTTGGAATCGTGGTAATATTGATGCAATTGATGAAATTTTTGGTTATACGATATCTGCTAGTAAAGCAAAACCAACAAATTCTGAATTCATAGCAATGATATCGGATAAACTTAGATTAGAACATAAATTAAAAAAGAGTAACCATATTGTGAAATCATTTCGTTAATACTAGGATAAATAACTTAAATCCGTTATAATAGAATTAATTAGAGGTGGCTTATGGCAGGACATGTAATCTTTCATATTGATTTGAATTCCTTTTATGCGAGCGCAGAAATTATGCGTAATTCAGCATTAGATGGACAACCAGTGGCGGTAGCAGGCTTAAGTAGACGAAGTGTAGTATCAACTGCAAACTATGAAGCACGTAGCTATGGTGTACATAGTGCTATGCCACTTGCGATGGCACAATCTCTATGTCCTAAGTTAATCATACTTCAGGGTGATTTCGCATGGTATGAAGAGTTATCAAATCGTTTTTTTAATTTTATTCGTACTTTCACCCCTTATATTGAACCGGCGAGTATTGATGAATGTTATATTGATGTAACGGATATTATAAAGAACTACCAACGTCCCCTTGATTTAGCATGGACCATTCAAAAACAGTTATTAGATGAGCTACGTTTACCTTGTAGTATTGGGGTTGCACCTAATAAATTCTTAGCTAAAATGGCGAGCGATATGCATAAACCTTTAGGAATAACAATTTTAAGAAAACAAGAGATTAAAAAGAAATTATGGCCACTTCCAATATCTCAAATGTATGGAATAGGAAAGAAAACAGCACCACTTTTAATTGAAAAGGGAATTGAAACAATTGGAGATTTAGCTAATCCACAAAATGAATTAAAGATTATGACATTATTAGGGAAACATGCTTATCATACGATTCAATGTGCAAGAGGAAATGATAGTAATATTTTATCTTATAACACAAGTGTTCAATCTATTTCTCAATCTACAACTTTAAATACAGATATTTTAGATTATGATGAGGTTAAAACTACCTTTAAGCAATTGGCTTTAAAACTTAGTAAACGAGCAGTTGAAGATGATATTAAAGGTAAACTTATTACGATTACAATTCGATATTATGATTTTTCTAATGTATCTAGAAGTTGTAGTATTGATAATTATACCAACGATTACCAAACTATCTTAGAACATGCTATGTTATTGTTTGATCAAAATGTAATTCAAAAGGAGATTCGACATTTAGGCATTGGTTTAGGTTCCTTATATTCTTCAAATAATCCAATGGAACAGATTAATATTTTTCATAAGAAAACATCTTTAAATATTCTTGAAGAATTAAATAAGACAATACCTGGTGCTAATTTCATTTATGCGAATAATTTAAAAAAGAAATAAAGAAGTTTGTCGAATCTTTTAAATACTTAATATGTAGTATCTTTCATATAATTTAGTAGGTGATTATATGAAAGTATGGAAACAGTATAATGGATTTCTTAAAAAATATAAGAATGTATATCTTTTTTTAATGATTTTAATGATTTCAGGTTTTATATCTGGAATCTTTTTTTCTCGTTATATTAACTTAACTGATATGAAAGAATTCTCTTCTTATTTAACATACATGAATCAAGGAATTGATAAGTATACTTATTTTGTTCATCAGTTTTTAATCGGTATACTCTATTGCTTAGGCGTTTTCTTATTAGGCACATCTTTGTTAGGAATTCCAATGATTGCCTTTCTAGCGTTCTCTAAGGGCCTTCAGATTGGATTTTCATGTGCTTTGTTTGTTTATACTTATCATTTGAAAGGATTAGCAGGTATCTTTTTAACTTTATTTCCACAAGTACTACTAGATTTAGCTTCTACTTTTTTAATTTCAGCTGCAGCAATTCAATTATCAATGTATATTGTATACAGTTGCTCAAATCGAGAAAAACTTAATTTTAAAAAACTATGTAATAGTATTTTAAATGATATCTTTATTTCTTTTGTTATTGTACTGATAGCTGCTTATTTAAAATCAACAATTGTGATTGAATTAATCAAAGTATTTAATTTAATGTGAAAGTAAACCGATAGCAAAATGATGAAAGAACTGATATAATATCACTGGTGATATTTATGCAAGTTAAAAATGCAATTGAAGATTATATTCATCACATATCGGTTGTTGATCAAAAGCAAATGGCAACAATTCGCTCCTATCAAAGTGATTTAAAACTATATGCTACTTTTTTAAATAACCGTGAAATAAGTGACATGGAGGCAATTAATTTTGAACTTATACAAGACTTTATCAATCTTCAGAATAAAAAGAAAAAAGCCGCTTCCATGAATCGCTTAATAGCGACGTTAAGAAGTTTTCATCAGTATATTACATTTACATATCCAAAGATTGTCGATCCTAGTATCTATCTTCATAATCATAAAATTTCACGTAAACTACCAAATTACTTTAACGAACATGATATCCAAGTCCTTTTAGATGATTTTGATGATAGTGATCAAGATATTTATGAGCATGCTATTTTGGAATTGCTCTATAGTTGTGGTTTAAGAGTAAGTGAGTGTTGTTCTTTAAAATTAAGTCAGATTCATCTTGAACAAGGTTATTTGAAATGTATTGGTAAGGGAGATCGTGAACGAATGATCCCAATTAATCAAAAAGCGATTGAATTGTTAAATCAATATTTGAATTTTGTTCGCATTAATTGGGAAAAGAAACGAAGTCCTTTCTTATTTATTAATCATTTAAATCACCCTTTAACAAGACAATATATTCATCACTTAATAAAGACAAGAATAGCGAAAGAGAATATGAATGAGCATTTATCAGCACATAGTTTCCGTCATAGTTTTGCGACCCATCTTTTAGATGGGGGAGCAGACTTAAAAGTAGTTCAAGAATTACTAGGACATCAAGATATTTCAACGACTCAAATATATACACACGTACAAAATAAACGATTAAAAGATGCTTACATAACGTTTCACCCCCATGCCAATAAGGAGGGCAATCAGAAATGAAAAAATATAAGAGAATATTTACCATTGTAGTAGATTCATTAGGAGTTGGTGCAGCAGTTGATTCGGGTGATTATGGAGATTATGGTGTTGATACTTTAGGCCATATTGATGAGGCAATGAATCCTTTTCACATACCCAATCTTGCATCATTAGGACTTGCCAATCTTCATCCATTAAAACATGTTGATAGTGTAGATCAACCACTTGCTTATTACACCCGTTTACAGGAAGCATCCTGCAGTAAAGATACGATGAGTGGTCATTGGGAGATGATGGGATTACATATTACAACTCCTTTTAATACCTTTACGGACCATGGTTTTCCTGAAGAATTAATTAAAGAACTAGAAAAACGCACCGGCCATTCCATTATTGGTAATAAAGCGGCTAGTGGTACTGAAATATTAGATGAATTAGCTTTAGAAGAAATTAATAACAAAAAAATGATTGTTTATACTTCGGCAGATAGTGTTTTACAGATTTGTGGACATGAAGAAAGTTTTGGTTTAGATGAACTTTATCGTTGTTGTGCGATTGCTCGAGAATTAACAATGAAAAAAGAATGGATGGTAGGGAGAGTTATAGCACGTCCTTATCTAGGAAATAAACCTGGAGAGTTTAAACGTACTGCCAATCGTCATGATTATGCATTAAAACCATTTGGAAAGACAACTTTAGATTGTCTTAAAGAAAGTGGTTATGATGTGATAAGTGTTGGAAAGATTAAAGATATATTTGATGGGGAAGGGATTAGTGAAGCTTATAAATCAAAAAGTAGTGTTCAAGGAATGGAACAGACAATTGATATTATGAAAAAAGATTTCACTGGTCTATGTTTTGTGAATTTAGTTGATTTTGATGCATTATGGGGTCATCGTCGTGATGTATTCGGTTATGGAAAAGAACTAGAAATGTTTGATGAAAAATTGGGCTTACTCATAAAAGAATTAAAAGATGATGATTTATTAATTATTACGGCCGATCATGGAAATGATCCTACTTATATAGGTACTGATCATACTAGAGAAATGGTACCTTTCCTTGCTTATTCACCAATGATGAAGGGGCATGGTTTATTACCAATCAGTGATAATTTTGCGACAATTGGTGCAACAATTGCTGATAATTTTGAGGTTGAAGCGCCCAAAATTGGTTCTTCCGTATTAGATAAATTGAAATAGTTCATTATTTGACAAATATAGTAAGAAAATGTATAGTTTGTAAGAACATTTAAGGAGTGAAGAGAATGTCAGATTGTAATAGTTGTCCTAGTAAAGGGACTTGTGGTAAGAATGAAGAGAGTTGTGGCATCAAGAATAACCCTAATAATAAAATCAAATATGTGATTGGTGTCATGAGTGGAAAAGGCGGCGTAGGGAAGTCTTCAGTTTCTGCTTTACTTGCGAAACAATTTGCAAAGAGTGGTTATCGTGTTGGAATTATGGATGCAGATATTACCGGTCCTAGTATTCCACGATTATTATCACTTGAACATGAACAAGCATATGGTAGTAATGATGCGATTGAACCAGTTATTGATAAAGATGGAATTAAAGTTATGTCATTAAATTTCTTAATCGAAGAAGAAAATAAACCAGTCGTTTGGCGTGGTCCAATTGTTTCAAATGCTGTGAAGCAGTTTTGGACTGATGTTATTTGGGGTGAATTAGACTTTTTATTCATCGATATGCCACCTGGAACAGGTGATGTTGCCTTAACCCTAATGCAAAGCATTCCATTAACTGGTGTCATTATGGTCTCAACACCGCAACCTATGGTTTCAATGATCGTATCGAAAGCAATTAATATGTGCAAAGAGATGGAAATCAAAGTATTAGGTGTCATAGAAAATATGAGTTATATTGTATGTCCTGATTGTGGTAAACATATTTCGATTCATCAAAAAGATGATACACAGGCGTTCCTCGATCAGAATGAATTAAGTTTATTATGTGAATTACCAATGTTAGATTCAATTGCGAATTTAAATAAAGATGATGATTTTGAAGCATCCATACAAAATAAGATTGATGAAATGATGAAACCTGCAGTTGATCAATTATTAAGCAAATTAAAATAATCCAAAGCACTTATTGAAGTGCTTTTTTTAATAAGAAAATCCATCCTAAACAAATGATAGAATTTTCATAAAAAAAGTCGATACACATTGTAATTAACTGTTTTATTTAACATTTCAATCATTTAATCATACTATATAACAATTTTATAGATAATAAGGCGTCGTGAGAGCAATCGAGGTGGGTAATTGCCTTTGTTTAAGTCATTCGATTGCTCTCACAGCTTACACATTATTTGATTTATTAAACTTTTTTATAAGTTGAAACAAATAAGAAGCATAATTAATAAAATTAGAATCGTTTATATATTATATAAAATGAATTGTGAATTAAGTCTTATCGACAATAAAGATTAGAATCTTAGTATATCTTATAAAGAATCATAATATAAAATGTTACATAATTAGTATTATGCGAAGTAATGTATATTGAAGATATAGGTTATGAGTCTATATCTTCAGTGATGATACTTCTCTCTTGTTGTAGTTGATCTAACAATCGTTCATATTTGTCTTTCCAATTGATTGGTAACATTTCTTTATACCATGGTCGATATTTATCAATGTATCTTATTTTTTCTCTAGGATTTTTTATAACAATAATTTTAATCGTTTTATCCGTCTGTAAATTTTTACTATCTTTTACATGATATGTTAATATATATTCTCCTATTTTTTTAATATCAACTTCTCCGTTATAAGTTAGACGATGATTAATATTACCATCCTCTTTGTCTTCTCCTTTTATATCTTTTAAATAATCAAACGGTACATATTGATATACAGTCTTATCAAAAGCTTCAATCCATGGTGGTGTATTTGGATTTTCTTTTACTGTAACAATCATTTTTTTTGTATCACTAAGACCATATTTATCGCGAACTTCAAAAATCAGTTCATAAGTTCCAATGTTTTTAATGATTTGACCACTAAGTTTATTAATTTTACTGGTTAAGTCCCCTTCCTCTTTATCATAAGCACTTACAAATTCAAATGGGTTAAATGTATCAACATGATCAAGGGTAATGATTGGATTTTGATGAATCTTTAAAACCGGAGGTTTATTATTAAGAAATGTTTTGATTGTTAAAGGCTTACCGTTATATTCAACAAAAGAGCTAGCAATCCATGCTGGTGAAATCGCTGTTCCCTCTTGAATAATTCGATGCTTTCGCTCACATCCAGCTTCATTCCCTGCTAAACGATAATGAGTTGTT
The DNA here is from genome assembly GCA_036641395.1 of Erysipelotrichaceae bacterium. Taxonomy (GTDB): domain Bacteria; phylum Bacillota_I; class Bacilli_A; order Erysipelotrichales; family Erysipelotrichaceae; genus JAVXTH01. Next base: position 35,203 of record JAVWEY010000007.1, on the reverse strand, counting down.
CCATTAACGATACGTCTTTCATATATCTGATTAAAATGTGATCTATCTTTAAAGTAAAGCTTATTACCATGACTTACACTACAAGCATTATTAGTACGATACCAACTGTTTTTAATACCAGGCTTTACTCTTACAAATACATCATAATAACTTACCATTAATGAGGTATCTTCTAAAGAAGAAATAGCACGATATTCATACACACGATCAATATGAGTTATTGGCACTTCAGTTGGATAATACAGAATGATTGTTTTAACACTTCCCGTGCTTTTTGCGGTTATTTCAAGAGATACACTATATTCAGTATCCATTTTAAGCATGTGATATGGTATTAGCGTTTTAAATCCTACATTTTTGTAATCATACCAACATGTATCTGATATTTGATTAAATTCATTTGTATTACACTTACGTACACCTAATATTTTCATTAATTCACTTTGATCTTGAGTTTGAATCGTTGCTGGGAAAATAAGTTGTTCTTTATTTGAATTTAAAATAATACGATAGGAATGAGTTTGATCATTTAAAAAGTGTTGATTATTTGCAATCATCCCCCACCCGCTTAGTTCAAAACCTGTTTCATTTGATTTTATACTACTTATTTCATAAGGCATTTCTTCTTTCGTTGTTGCATAGATTTCTTGCATGGACAATCCGAAAAAACAAATAAATAAAGTAATGCAAAATTTAAACATGAATATCATATTAAAACCCCCTTACTACTAGATATGGAAGTTCTTTAATAATTCCTTTAAATTCATAAAAAAAGAAGCGTTTATTTACTAAACGCTACTTATTTAAAGATATTCTTATTTAACAGCTTCTTTTAATGCTTTTGCTGCTTTGAATCCAGGAGCCTTACTTGCAGGAATTGAAAGTGGTTGTTTTGTAGCTGGGTTAATTCCTTGACGAGCAGGACGATGTTTTACTTCGAATTTTCCGAATCCAGAAATATCAACTTTTCCTTCTTTTGCAAGAGTACTTGTGATTTCTTCAAATACGGTTTCAACTGCTAATGTTGCATCTTTTTTTGTGATCTCAAGCTTTTCAGCTAACACATCTACTAAAGCCTTTTTATTCAAAATTTCTGTCATATTAAATACCTCCAACATAGGTATATAATAACATTGTGTAGCATATATTTCAACATATTTATTAGTGTTAGACTGATTATTTAGCATTTTTACTTAAAATAAATGGTTTCTTTATTACTTTGACCTCGATTCGTATTTAATTAATAAATATGAATTACATCATTATTTAAATTTAAAGTATTATAAAACGATTGCAATTACATTTCCTTTTCCTTTATTTACAAGCTTTGTTAGGATATCTTGTAAACGCACTCTAGCAGCTTCTGGTATCATTGAAAGTTTGGCATTTAAGCCATCACGAATTAAATCCGATAGCTTTCTTCCGAAGATATCGGAATCCCATATGCTTTGATCATTTGTTCCAGCATCACGTAACAAATAATTAATTAGTTCTTCACTTTGTTCTTTACTACCGATAATTGGCTCAAAACAACTCTCAACATCAACTTTAATCATATGAATACTAGGTGCAATTGCTTTTAATTTTACTCCATATCGATTTCCCTGTTTAATAATTTCAGGTTTAGAAAGTTCAATATCTTGAAGTGAAGCACTTGCGAAACCATAACCTGTTTGTTTCACCATCTTTAATGCAGATGAAATAGCGTCATATTCCTTTTTTGCTTTGGCATAGTCTTGCATGAGCGATACTAGTTCTGCCTTATTATTGATTTCAATTCCAATGATTTCTTTTAATATTTCATTATATAAACCAATCTTCACAACAATATCAACATTTACAATTCCTGCTCCTGTATCAATGGTTGCGATATTACTACTCTCAATATATTCATTCGTATTCAATACTTCTGTAATATTTTCTACTTCTCGTAAGCGTTCTACACTCGACATACTCTCTTGTATTGTTTCATTAAAACTTTTTTTCATCCAATGATCTTCATTTAAAACAGCAATCCATTCTGGCATATTAATATTAATTTGAGATACCGGAAATTCATACAATGCTTCTCTTAAAATATCATAAATATTATTTTCACTCATATTCGCAACCGAAATACCAAGTACTGGAACTTCATATTTTTCACTTAATTTATCAATAATTGCCTTTGCCTGAATGCTGGTTGGATTTGCAGTATTAACAATTACAATAAATGGCTTCCCAATCCGTTTTAATTCGTCAATTACTTCCGCTTCTGCTTCGATGTAAGCCTCTCTCGATAAATCAGTTACGGAGCCATCAGTTGTGATAACGATGCCAATTGTCGAATGATCTTGAATTACTTTCTGGGTACCTGTTTTTGCTGCTTCATTAAATGGAATTGGATCATCATACCATGGTGTTCGTACCATTCGCATCCCATTTTCATCCTTGTATCCCTTAGCCTCCGGTATTACATAACCAACACAATCAACAAGTCGAACATTCACCTTAAAACCATCTTCAAATTCAATGTTTGCGGCATTTGCAGGAACAAATTTTGGTTCGGTTGTCATGATTGTTTTGCCAACACCCGCCTGTGGTAACTCGTCAATCATTCTTGCTTTTTCATATTCATCCGCAACATTTGGAATAACAACTTTTTCCATAAAACCTTTAATGAAGGTTGATTTACCTACTCTTACTGGACCCACAATCCCTAAGTATATATCTCCACCTGTTCGTTGTGCTATATTTTTCAAAATATCAGTGGTGTTCATTTGATATCCTCCCTTATTCACTCTTAATTTATGAAAGTATGAAAAGGAATAGACCAATAATTATTTATATTAATCATAAAAGATTGAATTTTCTATGAAATTCTCTTATGATAAGCATTATAAAAGAAAGTAGGTAATAAAATGGAAAGTTTAAAGAAAAAGATTAGACAAGATGCGATTATTCGAGATGGTAATATTATCCAAGTAGATAATTTTTTAAATCATCAATTAGATATTACTTTGTTACAAGCAATTGGCCAAGAAATATATACAAGATTTCATGAATTAAATATAAATAAAATTGTGACAATTGAAGCAAGTGGAATTGCGATTGCTGCTATTACTGCTCAATATTTTGATAATATACCAGTCGTATTCGCTAAGAAGAAAGCACTGAATCAAGATGATACATGTTATCAAGCAAATGTCTTTAGTTATACTAAGAAAACTAGTTATCAAGCAACCATATCAAAACGTTTTTTAAATGAAAATGACCGTATTTTAATTGTCGATGACTTTATGGCGAATGGAGAAGCAATGAGAGGCTTAATATCGCTTGTAGAACAGGCAAACGCAACAATATGCGGTTGTTGTTCCATCATTGAAAAAGGCTTTCAAAAAGGCGGAGATTTGCTTAGAAGCGATGGTTATCCTTATCAATCGCTTGCAATCATTGATAAAATCGATGAAAATGAAGTGACATTTCGATAGATATAAAAAAAGACAATATAGAAGTAAACCCAATTACTGGTTATCGTTCATATTTGTCTTTTTCTTTTATCTATTTAATCGTTCCAACTTCTGAGAGAATTAGTCCTTTATTTTGTTCCAAAGCCCATTTAATTCCCCAATTATTCGCAAAGATAATTAAATAACGATCCTTTAAATCTTTTACTCTTTTAGATTCAGAAGTAAGATTTAAAGTATTAGGATCCAACCCTTCATTTCCAATCCAACGAACACTTTGGTATGGTAATATATCAAGTTTTATATCAACATTATACTCACTCTTTAAGCGCTGTTTTAATACATCAAACTGTAAGACACCAACGCCCCCTACAATTATCTCTTCCATTCCATTATTAAGCTCTTGAAACACTTGAATAGCTCCCTCTTGCGCTATCTGTGTAATACCTTTTAAGAATTGTTTTCGCTTCATCGTGTCAATTTGTTGAACTCGAGCAAAATGTTCAGGTGCAAAAGTTGGAATGCTAGCAAATTTAAATTGGTTGCTGCTATCACATAAAGTATCACCGATGGAAAATATTCCCGGATCAAATACACCAATTACATCACCAGCAAATGCTTCTTCTACAATTTCACGATTATCTGCCATAAACTGTTGCGGTTGAGATAGTTTTAATTTTCTTTTTCCCTCAACATGATAAACCTCCATCCCTTTCGTATACTTTCCAGAACAGATTCTCATAAAAGCGATACGATCACGATGGGCTTTATTCATATTTGCTTGAATTTTAAAGACAAAAGCAGTAAATTCATCCTTAAATGGATCAATTACGCCATCACTTCCCTCTCTTGGAAGAGGTGAACTTGTCATTTTAAGAAAGTGTTCTAAGAAAGGTTGCACACCAAAATTAGTAAGGGCTGAACCAAAGAAAACTGGGGTTAACATCCCTTGTTGAACTTCTTCTTCATCAAATTCAGTACTAGCACCATCTAATAATTCTACTTCATCTTTTAATTGTTCATAAAAATCATTACCTAGAATTGTTGAAAATTTGTTATCGTTTAATTCACCTTCAATAATTCCTACTTCTTTTTGGCCATGATTTCCGCCATTAAAAGTTATAATACGCTTATTATCTCTTTCATAAACACCCTTAAAATCCTTACCTGAACCAATTGGCCAATTCATTGCATAAGTAACAATTCCTAATTCTGATTCAATATGCTCAAGTAGTTTAAAAGGATCCATAGCTGCCCGATCCATTTTGTTTATAAAAGTAAAAACTGGTATTTTACGTAATAAACAAACTTTGAATAATTTCTTAGTTTGTGTTTCTACACCCTTTGAAGCATCGATTACCATAACAGCTGAATCAGCTGCCATTAATGTTCGATAAGTATCTTCACTAAAGTCTTGGTGACCTGGCGTATCTAAAATATTAATACAGAAGTCATTATATTGAAACTGCATTACACTACTGGTAACGGAAATTCCACGTTGTTTTTCAATTTCCATCCAATCGGATACTGCATGTTTACTTGCTTTTTTCCCCTTTACAGAACCAGCTGATAAAATAGCTCCTCCATAAAGTAAAAGTTTTTCCGTTAACGTTGTTTTCCCCGCATCTGGATGTGAAATGATTGCAAATGTTCTTCTGCGTTTTATTTCTGTTTGAAAATCCATATTATTACATCCTTTCTTACGTATTTAACGCGTTGACGTTCTACATTATAACATGATATAGATTAAATATCTATGATTCGTAAATGAAAAAAGAAGAAAACAATGTCCTCTTCTTTCGCTTATATCTAGATGTTCATTTCCGGCTTTAATTCTCTTTTCATAAGATCATTTGCGGAAGCAATTGGTTCTTTACCTTCATATAGAACTTTATAAATTTCTTCAATAATCGGCATATCAATATTCTTTTCCTTTGCGATAATATGAATTACCTTTGCAGTACGAACACCTTCTACGGTCTTCGTATTATTATCCCAAAATGCTTTTGCACTATTTGCTTTTCCTATTTCAAATCCAGCTTGGAAGTTTCTTGAATGAACACTAGTACAAGTAACAATTAAATCACCAATACCTGTAAGTCCCATAAAAGTTTCAAATTTACCGCCCATCGCTGTTCCAAAACGAATCATTTCAGTCAAACCGCGCGTAATAAGTGCTGCTTTTGTATTATCACCATAACCGATACCAGATAAAACACCACTTGCAACAGCAATTGCATTTTTAATTGCAACGCCAATTTCACTACCAATTTCATCATCACCACGATAAACTCTTAAATAAGAATTTGAGAATAAGTGTTGAATGATTTTCGCATCATGTTGATTTTGAGATACAGCACAAATGGTCGTAAGCATTCTAATCACAACTTCTTCAGCATGGCTTGGTCCAATTAAAGAAACAACACTGCTTAAGATATTACTAGGAATGTTTTCACGAATAACGCATGACATACGCTCATTTGTTTCTGGATGAAATCCTTTACTAGTATTTACAATAATTATTTTTTTAGTAATGTGCTCACGAATCTTTTGACAAACATTTTCAATTGCAATAGTTGGAACGGATAAAATAATTACATCTGCATCCTTTACCACACTTACATCTAAAGTTGCTTTAATTAAAGGGTTTAATTCTACTCCTGGAAAGAATTTTTCATTGCGATGATTATCTTTGATATCATTAATTTCACCAGCATCCTGACCCCAAACAGTTATATCTACTTTGTTATCTGCTAATACTTGAGATAAACCGGTTCCCCAACTACCACTACCAATAACAACAGCTTTCATTTATTTATCCTCTACTTTCTTTCACGTGCTAATATTCTAAGCGTTGTACCAACAAAACCAAATGAATCACGTAATGTATTTTCAATAAAACGCTTGTAACTAAAGTGTAATAAAGATGGATCATTTACAAATAAAACAAAAGTCGGTGGTGCTACTGCTACTTGAGATACATAATAAATCTTTAATTTTTTCCCATTATGAGCAGGAGGTGGTGTCATTAATTGTGCATCTAATACTACTTCATTTAATACACTTGTTGAGATTCTTAATAAAGATGAATCATGAACTGCTTCAATTAACGGAATTAAAGTATTAACTCTTTGTCTTGTAAGTGCCGATACAAAACTAATTGGTGCATAATTTAAATAAATAAATTCTTTGCGAATTTCTTTTTCAATAATATGCATTGTTTCTTGATCTTTTTCAACCGTATCCCATTTATTGTAAACAATAATAACGCCTTTTCCAGCTTCATGTGCATAACCTGCAACATGTTTATCTTGATCGCGAATGCCTTTTTCACCATCGATTACAACTAAAACTACATCAGAGCGCTCAATCGCACTCATTGCCCGTAAGACTGAATATTTTTCAATATTCTCATATACCTTACCGCGTTTTCGAATACCTGCGGTATCAATTACTACATATTCTTTTCCATCTTGTTTAAATGGTGTATCAATTGCATCACGAGTTGTACCTTCAATTGAACTTACGATAACTCTTTCTTGATTTAAAATGGCATTAACTAAAGATGATTTCCCGACATTTGGTCGACCAATTACACTAAACTTTGTCATTCCATCATAATCATTTTTTTTCTTTGTGGGAAAAGCTGCAATCATTAAATCTAATACATCACCAATACCAATTCCATGAACACCACTGACGGCAATTGGTTCACCAAGACCGAGTGCATAGAATTCATAAATTGCATCTTTTTTATCAATATCATCAATTTTATTAACGGCTAAAACAATTGGTTTGTGTGAACGTTGCAACATTCTTGCGATTTCATTGTCATCTTGTGTTAAGCCATCTTTTCCACTAACAATAAAAACGATAACATCAGCCTCTTCAACTGCAATATCAACCTGCATTCTAATTTCTTCACTAAAGGGTTGATCATTTAATTGAATTCCACCAGTATCAATAAGTCGATATTCTTTTGTTAACCAATCACCTTTTCCATAAATTCGATCCCTTGTAACTCCAGGTGAATCTTCTACAATACTAACTCTTTCACCAATCATACGGTTAAATATGGTTGATTTACCAACATTTGGGCGACCTACAATCGCCACAATTCCATCTATCATACTGCCTCCTTAGTTAAACATTTAAATCTTGAAGCAGCGAAACAACATAATCACAAACTTCTTGAATACTCATATTAGAAGTATCTATTTCTATTGCATCTTCACTCTTTTTTAGCGGTGAAGCTTCGCGATGCATATCTTGATCATCGCGTTGTTCAATATCTTCATATATTTTCTTGTAATCCATTTCGATTCCCTTGTTTTTGTATTCAAGGAAACGACGTTTTGCCCGCGCTTCTACAGTTGCTACCATATAAATCTTTAATTCTGCATTTGGTAAAACAACAGTCCCAATATCTCTTCCATCTAGAATGTAACCACCTACTTTTGCGATTTCTTTCTGCATCGCAACAAGCCGAATACGAACTAAAGGATGAGCACTACAAATACTTGCTGCCATTGATATATCATTTTCTCGAATTGCCTTACTAACATCTTCACGATTAATAAAAACGCTGTTATCTTCACCAAAATCAATTTTCATTTGATCAATCATTTGACACAGTTTTTCTTCATCGTTAAAGGAAGTATTTGTTTTGATTGCTTGTAAACCAACACATCGATACATTGCTCCAGTATCAAGATGTTTATAGTTAAGCATTTTCGCAATACATTTTGCAATTGTACTTTTACCAGCAGCACTTGGACCATCAATAGCGATATTAATGCTCATTAGAAAATGCCTCCTGTTTTTAAGACATAAAAGATAATAACACCAATCACAACAATTAAAGAAAATATTAATAAGAAAAGAATTAAATTTAAAGTTTTATTCGTATGGTCTAAACCATCATTTAAATCATTTATTTCTCCTTCATATTCTCCCATTTGAACTCTTAATTGTTGTGTCTCTTCAACTAATTGTGAATGAATTGCTTTTACTTCTAGCACTTCATTATTACTTGCATTACTAATCGCAACACTTTCTTCTTTAATATTATGTAAAATAGGTTTTATATCTTCCTTAATGACATCAACAGGTGTTTCTACTACAAAAGAGTGTTCATTCTCTGGTTGATCTTTTTCTTCATCTACATCTTTTAATAATGCTTGAATTTGACTAGCAATATCATTTTGAGTTAAGGAAATGGTATCACCTTTTTCTTCATGAATATCTTCGACATAATGAGAGCGTTTTTCACGGTTAACATTATTCAATTGATGTAAGATATCAATCTGAGTATCCATATCCTCACGGGTTCCTTTTTTAATATTATATTCACGAACTTCATTAATGAAATCATCCATATATTCATTATTAAAACTAGAAACTGGTGCTTCTACTTCTGCTTCAGTATATACTTCACGACGTTCTCTTTCAGGGACATAATCGACATCGTCCGTAACCGCTACTTTTTTAAATAAAGTTGGATTAATTTCATTTAATCGATTTGCGAAAGGAGTTAACTTATTTCCAGTAACATCGTCACCATGTTGAGTTTCAATATTTTTACGCAAGTCTTCATATTTTTTTACTCTTGATAGTTTTTCCATAAAAAAAGCCTCCTTAACCTTATCTATTATACCAAATTTATCATCGTAATGGTATCGTAAATGTAGTTGAAAAGAAACTTTTATTAACAATAACCTGATAATTAGATTATTTATTTAGTTTTTATATAAAAAAAAGACATCAAATATAAATTTAATGTCAATTAATGGTTAAGCTCTTCCTGAATATTTTCCATCTGATGTAGAAATAACAATCATTTCATCTTGGTTAATAAATAAAGGAACACGTACTTCTAAACCAGTTTCTAGTTTCGCAAGTTTTGATGCACTAGTAGCCGTATCTCCCTTAACCCCAATTTCACATTCAACAATCTGTAGAGTTACTTTATCTGGTAAAATAATACCTAATACTTCCCCTTCAAACATTGAAATATTTACTGTATCATTTGGTTTCATATAGAATAATTCATTTCCTAAATTACTCTTTTGAATCTCTAATTGATCATAAGTCTCATTATCCATAAACACTAACGCATCTCCTTCATCATAAAGGAACTGCATTTCACGCTTATCAATATGTGCTGGTTCTACTTTATCTCCACCAGTAAAAGTTAAATCAACAATAGAACCACTACGAAGATTTTTAACTTTAGCTTTGACGATCATTTGACGCATTGCTGTTTTGTTATGAGAAGCCTCCAAAACAACAAAAATTTCATTGTCTTGTTGAATTGTCATTCCAGATTTTAAATCGTTTGAAATTATCATTTATAAATCACCTTTCTTACTATGCACTACTATATTTTAACGAATAAAATATATTTGTCAATTTTTATATTAAATTTAAGTTTATAATTACTAAATTAGACTCTTATAACGATAAGAACAAGCATAAGAAAGTAAAGATACATAAACTGATAAGTAAAGATAAGAAAATACATTAAAATCAAATATTTTGTGATTCATAAAATAAATAAATGCAAATATAATGACAATTATAAGTGCTATAAAATAATCTTTAATTTCTAATGTTTTATAATTAATCGTTTTATAAAAACAAGGAAAGAATAATTCGATACATGCGAATATTCCAATTATTAAATAAGCGGATATATCTAAAAACAACATTAGATTACCAAAAAGAATAAAGCATGAAAAAATTAATAAACTAGATAGATAAATAAGCAACATAAAATCACCTCATCATTAGTTTACCTTTATTGATAACTAATATTCATAATACAAGAACATATTTCATCGTAAATTATTTTGAATTTAACTTTCTTATTTTCATATACATAACGAACAATAATCAATTCATCTTCGTAATGAAGTTTAATTTCAATTTGATTATAACTTACTGTTTCATCATAGTTCTCATGATAACTCCAATTATTTTTCACATGCTTTAGTGTATAATATTCAATCATAGATTGTTGATGTTGATGAATTTTTAAATACCATAATTGATATATCTGTTGATTAATTAGCATACCAATAAACATAATAATTGATAAAAGGGTTAGTGCATAAAAAGATAAAAAACCTTTATTCGATGCAACCCAATAAATATCTTTTTTCTTTTTTTCGTTCAATGTTGAGATAAATACAATTATTTTTTTCTTCAAAATATCCATCCTTTATCTTTTGAAAGAATATCTCATGGCCAATGTTCTTGAATACTTTCCCTCGATCAATTACAAGTTGACAATCTTTATCATGATAGATAAAACTTAGTTCTTGTTCATCAAATTCTATCTCTTCAAATTCTAAAAATCTTAAACGTAATTGTTCAATTGCAATCAAATCTTCACATCGCTCATCATTCAATTTTAATTTTGAAATCAAATGAATCACTTGAACTAATAATAAAATAGAAAAGGACGTAACAAATAAAGATAAAAGCATTTCGATGATTGTAAACCCATTTTTATTCTTTATAAAGTTCATAAATTTCCTTCTCCCATTTCTTTTGAATATCAATTTCTTTTCCTTGGCTCTGCTTAAGTAATTGAAGCGACATCGTGATCATTAATACCAAAATAGATGAACATAATAAAAATAATAAACTTTCAATTAGTAAGAAACCTTGATTATTTTTGTACATTCATTCTGCCACTTCCTAACTGAATAACTAACTTAAATTCGTTTTGCTTAAGATAACAAACAATACTTTGGGCATGATTAACATTACCAAATTGATTAAAGCTAAGCGTTGTTGGTTCACAAATCATATTACCTTGGAAAGGTTGAAAACGAGAATGAACAAATATTCCATTTGATTGAATTTCAATATTTATTCTTTGTTTTTGAAGTAATGCTTTCATCTGTATTGAAAGTAACTGTTCTTTTAAATATTGCATTTGATAAGATAATGGAATTTCATATATAAATAATTTAGGAACTAATAGCAACATAATTGAAATAATTGATAATACAATTATCATTTCAATCATCGTAAAGCCTTTATTGAACACTTGCTTCACCATCTATGATTTCAATATTGTCGCCATTTGGACATCTTCTCTGTGATTCTTTTAAATATCCACCTTGAATCAAATCATCGATTCCACCAGGCTTTTCTAATGTTTCTAATTCAAATAATAAAATCTGACCATTTACAACTTCAACCAAAGCATTACATCCTTTCTTTTGGATGATTTTTTGTTTTTGTTGAATATTGGGAAGTGTAATAAGAAAAATTAACGCAATAACCGATAATACGATAATCATTTCTAATATTGTAAAACCCTTTTTCATAATATTCCCTCACATTTCATTTAATAGTTCTAAAGGTAGTAACATGATTCGATAAACAACGACAACTAAAATTGCTACAAAGGTATAAGCAATACATTGAATAAATAAGGCAATATGTTTTATTTGAATAACCCATTGTTGTTCTTGTAGGATCATAAAATCAATACATGCTTTATCCAATTCATTACTAGCACTGCCAATCCGATAAATTGACTTAAATGATCTTGATAATAAAGGATGATGATCAATAATGTAATTTAAATCAAGACCACTTTCTAATTGGGTCTTGATTGAAGACGAAACATAGTTCAACAAGGAAGTTTCTTTTGTTTTTACTAAATATAAAAAACACACTTTTGTAGATAAACCACTTTTTCTTAATTCTAATAAATATCCACTTAGTAAGTAAGCAATAAAATCTTGAAAGACACTGATATATTTTGATAGAAATAAAATCGTTTGATGTTGAAGTTCAATCTTGTTTAAACAGATAAAACTATAAATAATTATCATTAAAACTAAGATAATCAATAAACTAGCAAACCATTTAATACCTTCTAAGATAAATAAGAAAGAAGAAGCGTTATTACTCACGCCAAAACCACTAATCATTTGAGGAATAATAAAATGTGTAAATACGGTTAGAGTTAAAAAGGCAAAGATGAAGATAAAAATTGGATATGAAGTTTGTTTCCATAATTTTGTTTTTAAGTTCTTTTCAAATTCACTCATTGAAACAGCATTTTGAATAGCAAGCGATAAGGATGTAATTTGTAAGAAAAACTGTAAATGTTCATAGAACTTATCTTTCCCATTCATAATTAATACTTCTTCAATCGATTTGCCCTTTTCTAGTTCTGTTTTATATTTTGAATTATCCGGATCAATCATTTCTAGTGATGCGATTAAAGGATAACCTTTATCTAGTAACTGTGATAATGATTTCCATTTATTTATATTAAACTTTAATATCGATACTTGCTTCTTTTTTACTAATCCAACCCTTTTTAATTGCTTCACGAATTTCATCTTCGATATTGAAATGATGAGAAATGATGTTACCTGTTTCCAAATATTCAATAAGTTCATTCTTTTCAAGAATTTCATAAACACAGACACGTTGTTTTCTTCCCTTTCCTGCATAAATTCTTTGTGCACTAATTGCCGTTAGCGTACCAATCAAATCTTTTCGCTTTAAACCTAATTCTTCAAGCCGTTTAATCGCTTCTACGCTTGATTTAGCATGAATCGTAGAGAATACCATATGCCCAGTTAAAGCACAGCGATAAGCCATTTTAGCTGTCGCCTCATCACGTATTTCACCAATCATAATTACATCAGGATCATGCCTTAAAAGTTGCTTAATTCCCTCTTCATAAGTAAAGTTAGCTTTTTCATTAATCTGAAGTTGTAAGTATGAATCAGCTACAATTTCAATTGGATCTTCTAAAGTAATGATTTTCAATCGTTTATTATAGGCAATTTCTTCTAATAAGGCATGTAAAGTCGTCGTTTTACCACTACCAGTAGGTCCACTTAAAATGATTAAACCACTTCTAAATTTAGTCCAATTATAAAAACTACGACATTGCTTATGATCGTTACTTAATTGATTGATATTAATCGATTGATGATTATTTAATATTCTTAATACAGCTGTTTGTAAATGAGCACTTATAAGTAAAGAAAATCGAAAATATAATTCTTTCCCATCCAGTTCCAATTGAAAATTTCCGGATTGAGGTAGTGTCATATTTCCTAAATCTAAATTAGCAAGATATTTTAAATAATTAAACAAGGAATAATCAAATGCTTCATCATGAAGTTCAACAATACCTCGAATACCTCGAATACTAATCTTTACATGTTCTTGTTGCACAATAAAATGTATATCACTAGCATAGTAATGATTTGCAATATTGAGTAAGGAAGCTAGTTTTTTTTGCATTATAATTCCTCCCTATCTACTTATACGTAAATAAGGATAAAAGACCTAAAAAAAAGACCAATTAAATTGATCTTATACTTTAATATTGACCCATTTTCCTTTCATAAAACGCAGTTTAGAAAAAGTAAAACGAATGAATTGATCAAGGAATAATGACAACCAAGCACCAATTAAACCTAAGCCTAATGGGAAAGCTAATAACCATGTAAGAGTCGGGCGTATTGCTGCTACCGATATTAAAGAAAGGGTTGCAGTAAACTTCACATCACCTGCTCCACGTAAACAACCAAAGGTGATAACTTGGGTTATTTGAAACATCATTGTAGCACATATAATAAAAATAATTTGACTTCCCTTTTCAATAATCAATGGATCACTTGTAAAGATTTGAATTACTTGCATTCTTAAAATAATCATAATACTACTCAGAATAAATCCGATTAATAAGCCAATTCTCTGAGTCGTTTTCGCATAAATAATTGCCATATCTTTACGTTTTGCCCCAAGACTTTGACCGACAAGTGAACTGGTTGCTACACTTAATCCATCCCCTACTGCAAACGAAATATTAAGAATATTCATACAAACTTGATGGGTTGCAAAGGCAATCATACCTAGGGCTGCAACGCATTTCGCATACATAAAGAAACCAATTCTCATAAACACCTGTTCAGCAAACGCACTACTTGATATATGGAATATATCATGAATTGTTTTTCGATCAAAAGCCCAATTTTGTCTAAAATTAACGAACAGAAAGCCATGCTTATCACAAATCGAATATAGCGACATCATACAAGCGATTATATTACCAACAGTTGTGGCAATACCTGCTCCTAAAACACCTAAGGTTGGGAAAAAACCAATTCCGTTTATTAATAAATAGTCAAAGATTAAATTAATGATATTAGCTGTTACATTCGTTCGTAAAGCTACTTTTGTATTACCACAACCTCGTTGAGCAGCATTAATTGTTAAAGAAATACTATTAAAGAAATTTCCAACCATAATTGCTTGAAAATATATAGTTGCCAACTTAATATATTGAGAATTGGCACCTGCAAATCGCATAATTTCTTTCGCATAAACAAAACCTAAGATGGATAAGATTAAAGATGCTGTAAGTGAAATTATAATTGCTTGACGTAAGCATCGATTGGCAGCATCACGGTCCTGTTCTCCTTTTCTTCTAGAAACAACAACCGTAACCCCAACATTTAAAGATAAAATAACAGCTAATAATATAAACTTTGGTTGATTAGTAATACCGACCGATGCAATTGCATTCGCCCCAATACCACCAACCATAACCATATCCACAACTCCCATTAAAGAGATAAGAACTGATTCAACTGTAGAAGGCCATGCAATCGCAAAGGTTCGCTTATAAATACTCTTATCACTAGGAATATCACCTTGTATTTGTTCTTTTTTAATCATCTTTTGACATGATATAAATCGATTATATAAGTTCATACATTAGTGGCCTCCTTTCAATTACGTCTTTTTTTATGATACCCCTTTTTATCTATTTGTCAATTTAAAAAAACTAAGTGATTTACTTAGTTTAAATATGGATTTGTTTGTAATTCTCTTAATAAAGTTGTTGTTTCACCATGCCCTGGATAAATATCATAACTTGGATCTAGTTGTTTTACCATTTCCAAAGTTTGATACATTTTTGTATTAGAACCACTTAATAAATCAGTTCTTCCAATGCTTCCAGCAAAGATAACATCTCCACATAGCATATGGTGTTCCCATATCATTAAAGAACTTCCCTCACTGTGCCCTGGAGCATCAATTAACAAAAATTTAAAACTACCAATCGTATGATATCCAGGAGTTAGCCCATTTACCGTTGATTGAATTGTAATTGGATTCATCGTATCTGCTGAAAAATTTAAATTAGGATCTTTCAATAAAGGTCGATCTAATTCATTCATATAAACCGGACAATGATATTTCTTTACTAAAACATCAACTCCTGCAATATGATCAAAATGTCCGTGGGTTAGATATATTCCATCAACATGACCATTTTGAGAATCAATCATTTCCTGAATTCTAGGACTTTTACTACCAGGATCTACAATTAAAACATGTTCATCATGCCATAATAAATAACAATTTGCTGCAAACATACCTACTGCTATCACTTCAATTTTATTCATCACTTTTACCTAATAAAAAAGACCAATCCGGTCCTTCTTATTTTTTCTCCTTATGTAAGGTTTTTTTGTTACAACGTGGGCAATATTTATTAATTTGCATACGTTCCGGATTTTTACGTTTATTACGTGTTCCGATGTAGTTTTCTTCGTTACATTCAGAACATTTGAAAGTAAGACGCTCTCTCATTATATTCCCTCCTCGTACTAGCGTTGAAATTATAACATACTCAAGAAAAATAAGCAATAATATATTACTACGACTTTTCGGATGTTTTATAAAACTTTAAACAAATCAAAATATCACTAAATTCAACTATTTTTTTGAATTAAAATACTCATCTAAAACCTTACCCATTACAACATTTGAACATATATTAGGTTGTAAATTATCAGTATAAGATGAATTTGGTGCAACACAAGCAAATGCAACTTCTGGCTTTTCATAAGGTGCATAGCCAATTAAGGCAGCACCAGATGTTGCTACATTACCAACGAAGGTCTCTGCAGTTCCGGTTTTTGCCGCAACATTGTGACTACTATTTTTCACTACTCCACACATGCCACTGGTAACACATGCTCTAAACCCCTCTTGTGAATACTTCAATAAATCGCTATCACCTTGTACTTTAGATAGGATTTCACTCTTATTTTCATAAACGAAGGAACCATTATTATTTACTTCATATGCTCCCTTTACAAGTCTGGGTTTAACTCGATAACCATTATTGGCAATGGTTGAAACATATTGAACCATTTGAATTGGTGTATAAGTATCATATTGACCAATCGCAAAGTCAAGTAATAATCCCGCTTTTTGATCATAACCTTTAAAACCAGTTTGTTCATTTGGAATATCAATTCCAGTTTTTACCCCAAGGCCAAACATCGAATAGTAATATCGCATTAGTGGGAAGGCATACTCCGTATCTAAATTTAATGGCCCATTTGGTATATAGGTTCCTTTCGCAAGCCGTATTGCCACATTAAACATATAAACGTTACTTGATTTTTGTAACGCTCCTAATTGATCAATCGGCCCATAGTTCATATAAGATTGTTTTGGTGGTGTTCCTTTAAAATACATTGGTGCATCCACAATTATTTCACCAGGACGAACTACTTTTTCATTTAATCCCATATATACGGTAGCACCTTTGACAATTGAACCGGGTGTTTGTGCATCTAAATAATTACCAGAAGCATATTCATATAATTCCCCACTACTGTCTAATCCCATTCCCGACATAGCATAAATACTACCATCATTTGGATTCATTAAGACAACAAATAATTTATTAAAATATTTACGTAATGGATTTGATTTTGAATCTTTTAAAGTATCTCCAACAATTTGATCAATTTTCTGTTGAAGGTCAATATCTAAAGTTAATTGTAAATTATAACCTTTCTTACCAGTTGTAACTTCATTAAAAATAGCTTTACCATTTTCATCATACTTAATTTCATGAGTTACTCTTGAACCACTTAATAAATCCTCATATTGTTTCTCTAAACCACTAGTACCAACTTTTTCATTTAAAGCATAATTTTTTGCTTGATAATATAATTGTTCATCTTGTGGAATTGGATTTATCTTACCAAATACATCTCGCAAAGTATTTCCATAAGGATATTCTCGACTCCAACCACTTGTTAAATCAAATCCATTAAAATCCTCTTTATGCTCAGTAAAATAACTTGCTTGTTCATCCTTAACATTTTCTAAAACAATTTTACGATTATTACTCTGGCCAGAATTCATTAAAAGCCAATTTCCATAAGCGTTTTTAATAGAAGAATCGATATCTTCAATATCACTCTTTTTAACTTTATCAATCTTTAATTTATCGACTTGGGCATTTGTTAAATCACCAGAAATTGCCTTTTTATATTCACTTTCACTTAATAAATGATTTCCATTATCAAGATTACCTTTTTTATCTTTAGAAAAGATTAAATATAATTTTTTCATTTCTTCATCGGTTGGTTCATAAGTTCCTTTTCCAAATTTATTCGTGAACTTAATTGCTAAATCCCATTCTTCTTGATCAGCAATATTCTCAGGAGGATAGTATGTTAAATTAAGAGATTGGGTTGTATTTACAACTGTTTTTAAATTCTTATCTAATAGCGTACCACGTGGTGTTGTCGTAGTTTGTTTTTTAGAAGCGAAATTATCTAGTTTTATTTTATATTCCTCATTCTTATTAAATTGAATATAAATTAAACGTGCTGAAATAGAAGCAAAGATAATACATACAATAAAAGCTAAAACTTTTAATCTTCGATTAATAATCTTATTATCATCACGTTGTCTTTTTAATAGATCACTACTACGTTTTAAATTTTCTTGATCCAATTTTTTTAAAGGGTTCTGAAACAATTGCACCACCTCCTATACATGCATAATTATATACAGTTTCATTTGCAAATGCTAGGAATGATTTGATTATTTTTGTTAATGGCTAGTATTTCATAATATTTTCTTTTATAATGTGTTTATGAGGTGATTCATAATGATAAGAGAAACAACAAGACAGATTCAAGTTGGTAATTTAAAAATTGGTCATCAAAACAAAGTTTTAATTCAAAGCATGTGTAATACCCGTACAAAAGATGTCGAAGCAACCGTAAAACAAATTCTTGCATTAGAACGTATTGGTTGTGAGATTGTCCGTCTGGCTGTAATTGATGAAGCCGATGCACTCGCTATTAAAGAAATAAAAGATAGAACACATATTCCCTTAGTTGCTGATATTCATTATGATTATCGCATTGCAATTGCTGCTGTGAATGCTGGAATTGATAAAATACGGATTAATCCTGGTAATATTGGAAGTCGTGATAAAGTAGAAGCCGTTGTGAAAGTATGTAAAGAAAAACATATACCAATTCGAATTGGTATAAATAGTGGTTCTTTAGAAAAAGATATACATGAAAAATATGGAAAACCAACCGCAATCGGAATGATGGAAAGTGCAAATCGTCATATTGCAATTCTAAATGATTTAGATTTTCATGATATATGCTTATCTTTTAAATCAAGTGATCCTACCCTATGTATTGAAGCCTATCGTTTAGCGGCTAAAACATTTCCTTACCCGCTACATTTAGGAGTAACCGAAGCTGGTACTTTAATGGGCAGTGCAGTTAAGTCAAGTTATGCTTTAGGGATCCTACTTCAAGAAGGAATAGGTGATACGATTCGTATCTCAGTTAATGGCGATCCTTGTAAAGAAATTGGTATCGTTAAACAGTTACTAAACTGTGCAGGATTGCTTAACCATGTACCAAATTTAATCGCATGTCCAACCTGTGGAAGAACACAATTTAATATTGCACCAGTTGTCGATGAAATTGAACATTTTCTAGAAACGATTCAATGCGATATAAGCGTTGCAATTATGGGTTGTGCAGTAAATGGACCTGGTGAGGCTAAACACGCTGATATCGCCATTGCCGGGGGTAATAAAGAAGGATTATTGATTAAGAAAGGAATCGTTATTGAAAAAATACCTCAAGATCAAATGATTCCTCGTTTAAAAGCTGAAATTCTAAAATTTGTAGAAGATCATCCAATTTCATAAAAAAAAGCTAGGACAATTAATTTGTTCTAGCTATTTCATTGCTTCTAACTTATTTAATAATTGAGGATCAAATTTTTGTTGATTCAACATTTCAATCTCTTCTTTATAAGGTGGATGATTAAGGACATACGGAGTTTCAAGAATTTTCACAACATTAACCAATTTTGGATGATGAACAATTGCATTTAATTGATCAAATCCAATTTCACCAAAACCAATATTCGCATGTCGATCTTTATGAGCCCCACGTATATTTTTAGAATCATTAATATGAATACATACAATATTTTCAATTCCAATTATTTGATCAAATTGATCTAAAATAGTATCAAAATTGTTTAAATCAAAACCTGCATCATGAAGATGACATGTATCTAAACATACTTTAATCGATGCTCCATATTTCGCATGTTTTTTTATATAAGCAATTTCTTCAAAGTTACTTCCTACTTCACTACCCTTACCTGCCATTGTTTCAATTGCAAGTTGTACATTACCAATATCCTTCATTGCTTGATCTAAGCCCTCAATTATCTTAGATAAACCAATATCGACACCAGCTAATACGTGTGAGCCTGGATGTAAAACTAGAATTGATGAACCAATTGCTTTTACTCTTTCAATTTCTTTCGTAAGAAAATCAACACCTAAGGTAAAGGTTTCCGGTTTGAATGAATTTGCTAAATTAATAATATAAGGAGCATGAACAATTACTCGATTGATATCAAAATTATTTTCTCTCATCAAGATATGAGCTTCTTCAATTTTCATTTCCGACATATCTTTGCGGCGAGTATTTTGTGGAGGTCCTGTATAAATCATCATCGCATTTGCGTTATAACTTAATGCTTCTTTCAGTGCACCTAGTAAATAATAAGGTGAACTCATCGAAACATGAGAGCCAATATACATTATTTTGTTTCTCCATTTTTTTCAATTTGATATTTTCTAGCACGTTCTTTTTTCTGACGTTTAATATCTTCTTGAATCATATTACGTTTCGCATGACGACGCATTTTTTCAATTTCAATGCTCTGTTTCTTTTTATATCCTGGTTTTACTTTTTGTTTTTTATGGGTAACTAAGCGAGCAATTTCATTTGTTAATGGATCGTTTTTAATAATCTTCTTTTCATGTAGTGGCTTTAATTCATTCCATTGATTATTTTTATATGCTTTATGGGCAAAAGATAAGCCTTGTTTTTCTAAAGTACGAATTGCTCCCATGTCTTGTTGTTGGTATAAAGCATAGCAAATACCACTATGACCAGCACGTCCAGTACGCCCAGAGCGATGAATATAAAATTCAATTTCTTTTGGAAATCCAAGTGATACAATATGCGAGACTCCATCAATATCGATACCTCGAGCAGCAATATCAGTAGCAACAACATAACGTTTTTCGGATGTATTCAATTCTTTCATTGCTTTCGTACGCTCACGTGGTGTTAAAGAGCCATGTAACTCAATTACGCCAAAATCATTATCACGCATCAATTGTGCCGTCTTCTTTGCTTGATCTCGGGTATTCGCAAAGATTAAACAAACATAAGGATCAAAGCCTTTCAAAATATCTAATAGTGCTTCATCGTAACTTTTGTGACGACAAGGGACTAGAATATGTTCAATCTTTGGTGCAAAACTTTCTGCTTGTTTAATATGAATAATTTTTGGTTCTTGCATATATTTTTTTAAAAAGTGTTGAAGTTCCAAAGGCATTGTAGCCGAAAAACTCATCATTTGTAAATGATGGTCCATTCTACCACAAATCGCATCAACATCTTCTAAGAATCCAAATTCTAATGTCATATCTGCTTCATCTACAACAAACATTGAAGCACTATCAACACGTAATGCACCTTCATTTAAAAATAAATCACGAATTCTACCTGGAGTACCAATCACAATTTGTGGTTGAACTTTAAGTTGTTCAATCATTCTTGTTTTCTCTTTTCCCCCAACAATTAATTTAATGTTTAAACCTTCAAGAAATTCACACATTTCTTGTGCACGTTGAAATAATTGAAGTGCTAATTCTCTTGTAGGTGCCGTAATAACTGCTTGAATTTCATCTTTAGAAACATCGATCATTTCTAAAATTGGAATTAAAAAGGCATGTGTTTTTCCTGTTCCAGTATCTGAAATACCGATAATATCGCGTCCCTTACAAGCGGATGGAATTACTTCCCTTTGAATTGGTGTTGGTGTTTTAAACCTATTTTTTTCGATTAAAGCTTTTGTATAATCTTTTAATTGATAATCTTGATATTGATTCATATTCGTATCTCCTGTCTTGACGATATCCCATCGTTATGCCTACTTTATTATACAGATTTAAATTCTAAAGTAAAGAAATAACGACTTCACTCTGCTTATAGTAGGCATTCTTTCATTTTATATGTATAATAGTAACGAGGTGATGAAATGGATATTATAAAAGTTACACCTAGAGGTTATTGTCGAGGTGTTGTAAGAGCAATCAATATCGCTAAACAAGCTGCTCATGATTATCCGAAAGATCCAATTTATGTATTAGGAATGTTAGTTCACAACGCTTATGTTGTAGAAGCACTTCGCCAAATTGGAATTGAACCTCTTGATGATGAGTTTAAAACAAAAAGCGAGTTATTAGATGAAATTAAAACTGGTGTTATTATCTTTACTGCGCATGGTATTGCTCCATCTTTAATTGAAAAAGCACAACAAAAAGGCTTGCGTTGTATTGACGCATCTTGTCCCAATGTGATAACAACCCAAAAGATTGTTGCGAATTATTTAGAAAAAGGATTTGAGGTATTATACATTGGAAAGAAATCTCATCCTGAAGCTGAAGCAATTTGTTCCCTATCTAATCATGTTCATTTAATAGAATTCGAACATGATATTGAAATAAATCTTGGGAAAAATATATTTGTAACAAATCAGACAACAATGTCTATTTTTGATGTAAATGATTTGTTTAAATCGATTAAAACAATCTATCCTTCAGCTATTTTTAGTGAAGAGATCTGTGATGCAACAAGAATTCGTCAAGAAGCAATTGCGAAACTAGAAAATATTGATGTTCTATATGTCGTGGGTGATATTCATTCAAATAATTCCAATCGATTAGCCCAAATTGGAAAAGAACATGGAATTAACGATGTCTATTTAATTGATGATGTTCATGGCATTTCAAGTGAACAGTTAATTAATAAAAACCGGATTGCAATTACTTCAGGTGCATCGACGCCTACCTATCTAACAAATCAAGTAATCGATTATTTAGAACAATATGAAAGAAGAAAAGAAAAACCAAATATTCAATTGTTCGATATATTGTAAACAGTGACCTTTTAAGGGTCACTGTTTTAAGTTAACGAATTAATTTTATTTATAATTCTTTCTTTCAATATAAGATTCTTTTGATAAGAAGCATGATCTGGTTTTAATCGATTTATAATTGAATTAAGATTATTTAAGCGGAAATTCCAGTAATCAATGAAGATATTTTTATCTTTTATAATCTTACCAAATAATATTTCATCTTCAGTTAAAGAATTACCTTCTTTAACATCAACTTTAATAATTTGATAATAATGAGATTCTTTGACCATTACTTCATCAACAATTTGTAAATGATGATCACTGATCCATCTTCTAATATCAAATACATGTGTATTTGATTGAATAATAATTGATTTAGCTTGTAAAACTTTATCATAATCTTGTTCTAAAATATGAATAATTGTATCTGAGCCCATTCCAGCAATTACAATCGTATCAACTTGATTAACAAGTTCATGTAAGCCATCACTTCGTATTGTTTCAATGTTCAAATCCATAGCATAAGCTAATATCGTTGATTGTGCATGAGATAGAGGTCCTGCAGCTATGTCACTAGCATAGACATAGGGAGAAGTTTCACTTTCAATAAGGGCACATGCTAATAAAGCATGGTCACTACCAATATCAGCAACAATACTTCCCTTATCAACTAAATCATGAATTGCTCGCAAACGTTTGCTTAAATTAATCATTATGGTTTATCGACAAAATCCTTTAACCGTTTTGAACGAGTAGGATGTTTAAGTTTACGTAAAGCTTTTGCTTCAATTTGACGAATTCGCTCTCTTGTTACATTAAACTCTTTCCCAACTTCTTCAAGGGTACGGGTACGTCCATCATATAAACCAAAACGTAATCGTAATACTTTTTCTTCACGTTCCGTAAGTCCTTGTAAAACAGTATTGATTTCATCTTTCAATAATTGATTATTTGCATATTCATCTGGAGATAAAGCATCTTTATCTTCAATAAAGTCGCCTAAATGAGAATCATCTTCTTCACCGATTGGTGTTTCTAGTGAAACCGGTTCTAAAGCAATCTTTTGAATTTCACGAACTTTTTCAGGAGTTATATTCTCCATTTTTGCGGCAATTTCTTCAGCAGAAGGATCTCTTCCTAGATCTTGAACTAATTGACGTTGAATTCGAGTAAGTTTATTGATTGTTTCAACCATATGTACAGGAATACGAATTGTTCTCGCTTGATCGGCGATTGCTCTTGTGATTGCTTGACGAATCCACCATGTAGCATAAGTAGAAAATTTAAAGCCTTTGGTATAATCGAATTTTTCAACCGCTTTAACAAGTCCCATATTACCTTCTTGAATCAAATCGAGAAATAACATACCTCGACCAACATATTTCTTCGCAATTGAAACAACCAAACGAAGGTTAGCAGCAATTAGAATTTTCTTTGCTTCTTCATCACCCTCTTGGATTGCTTTTGCAATCTTTGGTTCTTCCGCAGGATCTAATAAATCAACACGTCCAATTTCTTTTAAATACATTTTAACTGGATCATTAATTTTAGTATGCGCTGAATTGGCAAAAGATTGTTCCAATGTTTCAATATCCGTTGCTAGAGAATCAAATTCTTCTTCATCCTCATCATCTTCAACATCATCAAACAAATCTATATCTTCATCAATGATATTTTCTTTAATATCTTCTTCATCACTAATTTCAATCTCATTGTCATTAAACCATTGAAATAAATCATCAACTGCTGCATCATCTAAATCAAGATGCTCAATTGTTGAATCTACCGTTTTTTGATAAAGATGGCCATCTTTTTTATAAGTATTTGCAAATATAACTTTAATCTCTTCTAATGTTTTAACTTCTTTCATATTGGCCTCCTTGCTACTTCTTTTAATCTTCTTCATAGAGCATACCCCTTTTTTCCTGAATCAGACGATTTTTTTCATCCGCCATTTTTGCTTTTTCAATTGGATCCTTTGTTTTCGCAATTGTTTCATTAAACTTTGCAATCTTTTTATCCAAGAGACAGGACTTAACTTTCGTGATAGCTCCACCTAATACTTCCATATTAATTTCATCTCTACCTAATTCCCAATCGATAATTTCAAGTAATAATGTTTTGACATTTTCTTCCTTAATGAAATCGAGAAGATCAGCAACTTGAATTGATTTGTGGTTTCGATAATAATCAATAATATAAATAGCTAATTTGTTACATATTGGATCCGGTAGAAAACCTAATTCATCTTTAAAATAATTACTTGCAACAAGTCCTAATAACATCTGTGAGATTATTTCTTGTTGGGCGTGATATTCTCCCATTTTAGGTATTCTAATATAGTTAGAGTTTTTATGAGAATTTGGCTTTGGTTGGTTTTCAATATTTTGATTCATTGTCATATTGAAACCAGTTAATTCTTTTAACCTCAAATAATAACTCTGTTTTTCAAAATCATCTAAGTTACGATTAATTTCCTTACTTAATTCTTGAGCAAACTCTTTTTTCTGAGTGTAATTATCTAGATTGTATTTTTGAGTTAAATAATCAAATAGAAAATCAATCCAAGATAATGTCTTTTCACTCATTGATTGTAATGCTTCTTTTCCATATAATTCAATGATATCATCAGGATCTAAGCCTCGCTCATTCTCAACAATTTCAAAGTTTAAACTATAATCCATTGCTGCTTTACCAAACTTATAAGTAGCATCACGCCCGGCACGATCACCATCATAACAGAGTACTAAAGGAACATTGAATGCTTTCAATAGTTTCAATTGTTCTTTTGTACAAGCCGTTCCCAGTGTTGCAACTACATGATAGATATCTGCTTTCGCAAAGGCTATTACATCCATTGCACCTTCAACTAAGAAAACTTTTTTATGAGCTTTTACTTCAGGTTTAGCTCGATGATAATTATAAATCAAATTACCTTTTGTGTAAATAATTGTTTCACTTGTATTAATATACTTCGCTTCATCCTCATGATCAACAATCCGCCTTGCTGAGAAACCAACTGGATTTCCATAAGCATCATGAATTGGAATTGTAATTCGATTACTAAAGACATCTTTAATTCCAATTGCTGTTGTTCTTACAAGATTTGCTTCAATTAATGAACTATCTTCATGCTTCTTCGCATGAAGAAACTTATAGACTGCATCATCTTTTGGATTATAGCCAATTTCAAACTTCTCAATCAGCGTATCATTCAAACCGCGTTTGCTAAGATATTCCTTTACTGATTTACTCGCCTCAGATTGTAGTTCATAGTGAGTAAACTCTATCATATCTTGAATAGCTTTATATAAAGGTGCTTTTTTAGGATCAACTGCTTTACTAGTAAGCATTTTATGTTCCATCTGAATACCAGCATATTCAGCTACTTTATACACTGCTTCAACAAATGAAATATGTTCATATTTCGAAACAAAAGTAAATACGTTTCCACCCGTTCCACAAACAAAACATTTAAAAATCTGTTTATCAGGATTAATTGATAGACTTGGATTATGGTCATCATGAAAAGGACAAGCACATAAATAATTCTTGCCTTTATGAGTTAAAGGCACATAACGAGATATCACATCGACAATATCGCTATGTGCGCGAATATTATTAATTTGCTCTTCGTTCAATCGTGACACAAGATCACCTCAATCAAAATTTCATTTGTTTCTCTAAGAAATCATTCAATTCTTCTACTTTAATTCTTTCCTGTTTCATTGAATCACGATAACGAATTGTTACCATATGATCCTGTTCACTTTCAAAATCAACCGTCACACAGAATGGTGTACCAATTGCATCTTGACGACGGTAACGTTTTCCAATACTACCAGTCTCATCAAATTCACAATTACCAATACCTGATACAAGTGAGAATATTTCCATCGCTTGTTCACTTAATTTCTTATTAAGTGGTAAAATAGCAACCTTTACTGGTGCTAAATAAGGATGAAGATGTAAAACAACTCTTGTATCGTTTTCTAATTGTTCTTCCTCATAGGAATCACATAAGAAGGCTAAGATTAAACGTTCAACTCCAACGCTTGGTTCAATACAATAAGGTAAATAGTTTTCATTGGTAATTGGGTCGTGATATTCTAAATTTTGTTTACTCGTATCTTGATGACAGCGTAAATCAAAATCAGTACGATCGGCAATTCCCCATAACTCTCCCCATCCAAAGGAGAAACTATATTCAATATCACTAGTACCTGTTGAATAATGGCTTAATTCTTCTGCATCGTGTTCACGAATTCTTAAATTTTCTTCACGAATACCTAAGTTCTTTAAGAAATTCATACAGAAATCCTTATAATACTCATACCATTTCATATCTTCTCCAGGTTTCGTAAAGAATTCTAGTTCCATTTGCTCAAATTCACGAGTACGGAAGATAAAATTACCCGGAGTGATTTCATTTCTAAAACTTTTTCCAATTTGGCCAATTCCAAATGGAAGTTTACGACGCGTTGTCCTTTGAACATTTTTAAAGTTCACAAAAATTCCCTGAGCAGTTTCAGGGCGTAGATAAATTGCGTTCTTAGAATCTTCAACAACTCCTTGAAACGTTTTAAACATCAAATTGAAATGACGAATATCTGTAAAATCATGAGAGCCACAAGCAGGACATGCAATTTTATTTTCAGTAATATATTGCATCATCTTTTCATTACTCCAACCACCGGGATTTACTTCACCTTTTGAAAAGTCTTCAATTAGTTTGTCAGCACGATGCCTTGTCTGACAGTTCTTACAATCCATTAACGGAT
This sequence comes from Erysipelotrichaceae bacterium, assembly GCA_036641395.1. Taxonomy (GTDB): domain Bacteria; phylum Bacillota_I; class Bacilli_A; order Erysipelotrichales; family Erysipelotrichaceae; genus JAVXTH01. The sequence goes on along the minus strand of JAVWEY010000007.1, from coordinate 7,620 downwards.
CAGAAAAGTTTCCAACATGGCCACTTGCAACCCAAACTTGTGGATTCATCAATATAGCAGATTGAACTCCAACGTTATTTGGACTTTCTTGGATAAATTTTTTCCACCAGGCATTTTTAATATTGTTTTTTAGCTCTACACCTAAAGGACCAAAATCCCAGGTATTAGATAAACCACCATAGATTTCACTTCCTTGGTAAACAAAACCGCTGTTCTTCGCATGTGCAACAACGGTTTCAAATAATTTTTCATTCATTTTACTCGCCCCTTTCAAAAAAAAGTTCATCATCAAACTTGATGATGGATATATCATAATTTACATAGAAATATACACTATAATATATAACACCTTAAAGCACGAATTGTCAACAAAAAACGACCTGATAAATGCGAAAAAAACAGGATAAACACGATATGTGTTAACTTCCTGTTTAATTCAATTATGAATTCATTGATTCAATTCTTTTTAAGAAACTAATACTTGACAAGTTAATACCACTATATTCTATAAAATAAGATACTATCCTTTCAAAATCTTGATAATTAATATCACAACTATTTTCAACAATTTCAATATGTTGTAAACTTGCTTTCATTAAGATACGAAACTTCTTTAATTCTTCCTTCTTCATTTTTGTATCTGAATAATTAATACATTTACCACAAATAAAACCACCATCTAGTAAAGATAAAGCTACAATTCCCTGCTGTGTATGGCAGCGAACACAGTGATCAACACATGGTTCAATCCCTTGATAACGAAGAATAATCGCCATAAACACAGACAGTATCGCATAAGGTTTTTTACTTGTCTGCAGAATAGTAAAAGATTGATACAACAAATCATACATGGTTGAAGGATCATTTATTTCTATTTTACTCATCACCTCACACATAACTTCGCTAATACATTGCGTTAATAATTGATCGCGTAGGTGGCGAAAACTATCGATAAGTTCACTTGTTTTAAGGGATTGTAATCGATTACCTTTTTCATTGTAATAGAAATAAGAATGTTGAAACATCTGTGAACTTCCAGCATTTTTACTGGTTATTTTACGTAACCCACGTGCAACAAAATCAATTCTTCCATTTTCTTTACTTAAAACAGTAAGTAGCGCATCTTGATCTCGATAATCGACATTCTTTAATACAATACCTTCAATTTTGTTATTCATTATGCTCTTGATAGCCAAACTGTGCTAACTTACTTGTTTTATTACGCCAATTTTTTTCGACTCGAACATATAACTCTAATTCAACTTTTTTATTAAATAGTTTTTTTAATTCGGGTTGTGCAAATAAGCGAATTGCTTTAATCATACTACCTTGCTTTCCAATTACAATTGCTTTTTGTGAATCACGTTCCACAATTACCATTGCACCAATGCTGACTTTAGTTTCTGTTTCTTCAAATTTTTCACAAAGAACCGCAATCGAATGAGGAATTTCTTCCTCTGTTTTATAAAGAATCTTTTCTCTAATAATTTCTTGAATTTGAAAAATACGACCATGATCACTAATTTGATCTTCTGGATAAAACATCGGACCTTCCTTTAAATAAGTTTCACTTACTTTTAGTAATTCATTTAAATTATCATGAACTAATGCAGATATTGGAATAATCTCTTTAAATGAAAACTTTGATTGCCATAAATTAAGGGTTTTTATTAAAGTTTGTTTATCCATTCGATCAATTTTATTTAATAATAAAAAACATGGAGCTTCACTATTCGCAATTCTAGATAATAAAAATTCATCGCCTCCACCAAATGGTTCATTGGCATCAGCAATTAAATAAATAATATCAACATCTTGTAAAGCTGTAAAAGCACTCTTATTTAAAGAGCGACCTAATTCATGATGAGGTTTATGAACTCCGGGAGTATCAATAAAAACATATTGAACATCATCTTTAGTAAGAATACCTTGAATATTATTACGAGTAGTTTGTGGTTTTGGAGATATAATTGAAACTTTTTCACCTAACAACGAATTTAATAAAGTACTTTTACCTGCATTGGGACGGCCAATAATTGAAATAAATCCAGATTTACTCATAAAACATCGCTACTTTCAAATGACATTGGCAATAATTCACTAATTGTTTTGGTTACTTCTTCATGGTGATTACTCAAATAAATTGGCGTATCTTTTTCAATTAATTCACTTAATACTTGGCGACAAGCTCCACATGGTGCAGCAATTCGATCGCCATCGCTTACAATCGCAATCGCTTCAATTTCCTCTTTACGATAACCACAAGAATATGCCGCAAAAATAGCACTGCGCTCTGCACAGTTAGTTAAACCAAAAGATGCATTCTCAATGTTAGCACCAATAAACATGTTACCGTCTTTACAAGCAACGCAAGCACCTACATGATAATTTGAATATGGAGCATAAGCATTTTCCATTGCCTCAAATGCTTTCTCTAATAATAATTCTTTTTTCATATTAATTTTCCTCCTATAATAATACATGCAATCACAAAAGCAGCAATTGAAATACACAACACAGCAGCTGCTCCATAATCTTTTATAATCTTAGCTTCATCATGATATTGTGGTGATACAAAATCAACGACGTGCTCTAATGCTGAATTAATAAATTCAATACCGATAACTAAAAAAATCAAAAGAATAACAATAATCCATTCTGATCGATTAAAAGATAAAACAATCCCAGAAGCAATTGTAATGAAGCCTAATATTACTTGTAATCGAATTGAAAAATCATGGATAATTCCATGAAATAAGCCATTAAAAGCATATTGAAATTTATGAATTACTTTCATTAGGTACGATATCATTTAAAATCACATCCTGCATGTGGAACATTTTTTGTTCCATCTCGTTATCCATATGATCAAATCCAAGTAAATGTAATAAACCATGAGTAAATAAGAAACACATTTCTCTTTTTTCACTGTGTTGATATTCAATTGCTTGTTGTTTCATGCGTTCAACACATATAAATATATCGCCTATCTCATTACTTCCCTCAACCATTTCATAATCATCCTCGCTATCATTCAAAGCAAATGAAATTACATCGGTAATCGCATCAATATGCCGATATTCACGATTAATCTTTTGTATTTCAACTTCATTCACAAAAACAACTGACATTTCTTTATTCTTATCTAAATTTAATACTTCCTCACTCTTTGTCGCAATTTGATTAAAGAGTGCTTCATAAGTAAGACAATCTTTATTATTACTTTGGTTTATCATGGTTATTTCCATATGACACCTCGCATTTTCTATATGAGTTATTATATCATAGAAATACAATTCTACCGATAGTAACTATTAAAAAATATAATGAGAATATTCAAATATTTAAATAAAATACAACATTTTTTTCAAGTTTTGTCAAAAAAAGCATTTTTTTGTATTCTATCGCTTCATATCATGATAGAATATATTCGTATTTGCGATTGGAGGGTCTATATGTTACCTTTTGCTACTCAAACAATGTCAGTATCCTCAATTCATTGGGATATGATCATTGGAGGATTCGCTTTATTCCTCTTTGGTATTCAATATATGGGAGATGGATTAAAAAGTATCGCTGGCGATAAATTAAGAGATTACATCGATAAATATACAAGTAAACCATGGATGGGGATCATTATTGGAGCTTGTATTACTGTCTTTATTCAATCAAGTTCCGCAACAACTGCCATTGCAATTGGCTTTGTACGAGCTGGATTAATGCGATTAGATCAAGCGATTGGGGTTATTATGGGTGCCAATATTGGTACTACGATTACCGCGATTCTGATTGGTATGAAAGTTGAAAAATTCGCTTTATATTTTATCTTTATTGGTGTTTTAATTGTTGTTTTCTCAAAACGAAAAAAAGCAACTTACTTTGGTGAAATTGTATTAGGCTTTGGTATTTTATTCTTTGGATTAAAATTAATGGGAGATGAATTAGGCTCTTTTGGTGATTTACCACAATTTGCTGCTTTTGCGGAAATGATGGCCAAACAACCAATTTTAGGACTCTTTGCCGGAACCGCAATGACCGCACTCGTACAATCATCAAGTGCCGTTATCGGAATTATCCAAAAATTATATGAATCAGGTTCGATTACTTTGATTGCTGCATTACCCTTTGTATTTGGCTCTAACATCGGTACTACGGTTACCGCAATCTTCGCTGCATTAGGTGGTTCACTTGCAAGTAAGCGAGCAGCTGGGGTTCATGTTATCTTCAATGTACTAGGAACTGTATTATTCATGATTATATTATATCCATTTTCACATCTATTAGTTTCAATATCTGGTAGCATGGCACTTGCACCAATGATGCAAATTGCCTTAGCTCATATTATGTTTAACTTAACCACAACCATATTAGCCTATCCATTAATACCTTTAATGGTTAAAACAGTTAAAAAGATATTACCTGGTGATGAAAACGAACGAATTGATGTGAAATTGGATGGTTTAGATCCAAAACTAGCCATTTCATTACCTGCTGGTGCACTCGGTATTTCAAAACAAGCAACAATTAAAATGGGTGAACTTGCAATTGATGCAATTGAGGAAAGTAAAAAATATTTCAATACTCGCTCTTCTAAATATAATGATGTATCAAGACAATATGAAGATGCGATTAATTCCCTTGATTCAAAGATTACAAAATATTTAATGGAAATTGCCCATAACAATCTTGGAGAACATGATATTGATGAATTCATTGGAAACTTACAAGTAATCAAGAATATTGAGCGAATTGGTGATATCACAATGAACTTGAATGAATTTTATGAACTTGCTTATGATGAAAAAGGTGGATTTTCAAATGATGCAATTCAAGATGTAAATGAGATGTATGATACCGTTTTAGAGATGAATCAATTAGCTTTAAATTATTTTGATAATCAAGATGAAAGCATTGTATCAATCATCAATGATAAAGAAAACTATTTAGACTTAATTGAAGAGAAAGCTCGTCAAAGACACTTTAAACGTATGGCTAAGGGTGCTTGTAACACAGCCATTGCTGCTAGTATCTACGTTGATATTCTCGGTAATCTAGAGAGAATTGGTGATCACACGATGAACATTATAAAAATTATAAATGAAGATGAACCATTACATGCAAAGTTGGATTAAATTCCAACTTTTTTTTATCGATTTTTACGTGCGATAATATAAGAAGGACGATGTTTACTCTCTAAATAATTTTTAGCTAAATATTCTCCAACAATGCCAATAAAGAAAATTTGAAAACCACTTAATAAAAATAATATCATTATAATTATTTTTAACGTCGTTACCTTAGTAAATAAAATATAAAATAAAAGAATCAAGGCAATTAAAATAAAGATACTTCCTAAGATAATTGCCATTCTTAAAGGTGCTGTTGAGAAAGAGAATATTCCTTCCATTGCATAAGCAAACAGTTGTTTCATTGACCATTTACTATTTCCAATACTACGTTCTACATTATCATAAGGTATCCATAAAGTTTGATAACCAACAAAAGAAAACATTCCTTTTAAGTAACGATTATATTCTTTCATCGATAATAATGAGTCAACCATTGCTCTTGACATCATTCGATAATCACCTTGTCCATCTTTCATTTCTAAATGAGAAATTTTATTTAAAACACTATAAAAATGATGGGACATAAAACTACGAAGATGATTCTCTCCCTCTCGATTTAAACGCATGGCACCGACACAATCAATATTTTCACTTTTAATCCAACGATACATCTCAATTAATAAATAAGGAGGATGTTGTAAATCTACATCCATTAAAACTACATAATTCCCTCTTGATTCACTTAAGCCTGCCAACATTGCTGCTTCTTTTCCAAAATTCCTTGAAAAGGAATAGTAAAAAACTTGATGATCAACTTTTGTTAATGATTGAATTTTTAAAAGGGTTTGATCACTTGAACCATCATCAATAAATAGTATTTCATAAGTGAGATTAAGTTCTAATAAAATACGTAATAATTCATTATAAAAAGGGGTTATACTATTCTCTTCATTAAAACAAGGTACAACAATCGATATCAGTTCCATTTCAAGCTCCTTTCTTTGTGATAAAGATAGTATGCTCAAAATGAATCTTAATATAAAAAGAAACGATAGTTATCGTTTCTAGCCAAAATCATAATGTTGTCCTTTTATTAAATAAATGATATGTTCACAAATATTAATTGTATGATCACCTGCTCTTTCCATGTTTCTTAACATACTTGAAATTGAGAAGATATGCCGATAAGCCTCTAAATCTTCATTTTCTTTTAATTTTTCTTTTAATTCATTAAATAATTGATCAATATGTTTATCTTTTTCAGGAATATCAAAGGCTGCTTTTAAATCTCGATTCTTATAAGCTTCCATTGTTTCACTTAGCATTTCAATTAATTTTTGTTCCATAGAAGTTGTATAATCGATTACATATTCATTATCAATCTTATGTTTTATCATATAAGAAGCTGTGTTCTTCGCATAATCACCAATTCTTTCAAGTTCAGATGCTATTTTAATTGCCGTAACAACTCTTCTTAAATCACTTGCTACTGGTGATAAAAGTGCTAAAGAAGCAATGCATTGATCATTGATATCTTCCTCTAATTTATTAATAAAATCATCTTTTGTGATAATTCCTAACGCTTTCTCACAATTATTTTCTTTAAATAAAGAAAGCGTATCTTGATGCATTGTAATTACTCGATTTCCCATTGTAATTAATGTTTCTTCCATTAAATCTAATTCTTTTTCAATTCGTACCATATGCTCTCCTATCCAAAACGTCCGGTGATATAATCTTCGGTTCTTTTGTCTTGTGGTTTTTGAAATATTTTCTTTGTTTCATCAAATTCAATCACTTCACCTAATAAGAAAAAGGCCGTATCATCACTTACTCGTGCTGCTTGTGACATACTATGAGTTACAATTACAATTGTGAATTGATCCTTTAATTGTTCAATTAAATTCTCTATTTTAGATGTAGCAATTGGATCTAAGGCACTGGTTGGCTCATCCATCAAGATTACATCCGGTTCCATAGCAATTGTTCTTGCGATGCATAAACGCTGTTGTTGACCTCCTGATAAGCCATAAGCATTATCATGTAAGCGATCTTTTACTTCCTCCCATAATGCAGCTTTGGTAAGCGATGTTTCAACAATTTGATTGAGTATTTTTTTATCCTTAATTCCTTGGCATTTAGGACCATAAGTAATATTATCATAAATACTCATTGGAAATGGATTAGGCTTTTGAAATACCATACCAACCCTTGTTCTTAAATCCACAACATTTAAATTCTTATCTTGTAGATCCGTTCCATCAATTTGTAATAAACCAGTTGTATAACAACCTTCAATTAAATCATTCATCCGATTTAAACATCTTAAAAAGGTTGATTTACCACAGCCACTTGGACCAATTAAAGCTGTAACTTTATTTTTTCTAATTTTCATATTAATCTGTTTTAATGCTTTTTTATCACCATAATACAAATCTAAATCTTCAATATTAAAAATTGTTTCCATTTTATTTCCTAGTATACTGTTATTGACTTATCTAACAGTCAATTCAATGTACATTCCTTTCTTTCTAAACTTAATTAGACTTGT
>JAVWEY010000006.1:0-47237 GCA_036641395.1 Erysipelotrichaceae bacterium | reverse complement strand
TGCACGATTACATGAAAAAGTGGCAAACCAACGAAAAGACTTCTTACATAAACTATCAAGACAGATAACCAATGCCTATGATTGTGTATGTATCGAAGACTTAGATATGAAAGGTATGTCACAAGCCTTGAACTTTGGTAAAAGTGTAGCGGATAACTCATTTGGTGCTTTTGTCACAATGCTGGGATATAAACTATCTGAGCAAGGGAAACAACTTATTAAAATAGATAAATGGTTTCCAAGCACGAAAACATGTAGTAACTGTGGTAGCGTTCAAACGATATCACTGGAAGAACGTACCTATACTTGTAAAAGTTGTGGAGTTGTAATCAACCGTGATTACAACTCTAGTATCAATATTCGAAACGAAGGTATGCGATTAGTTTCAGCATAACCTTAATCATATAAAACCGTGGGACACACGGGGTTAGCTTGGTTAGGCTTAAGGCGTTAGCCTTATCGAACAAGAAGCCCCCACTTCAATGCGTTATCACTCGCATAAGTGGTGGGAGTATGTCACGGGAAACATTATCAAAAAATTATCAAATAAATGATTTTGTGATTGGAAGAATCAACCATAAAATTGTTAGTGCTTGTAGTATTGTAGATAAAGATTTGTTATATTGGCCTGAAGTAAAGAAGGGGACTACGCTATTTCTTCATAAACTAGCGATTCATCCAGCGTATCGTAAGTTTAATTTAGGAGATCAATTATTAGATTATTTTAAAGAAAGTGGTAGATTAAAGAGGGTAAAAGATGTTCGCTTGGATGTACGTGAATATAAGCATAAACTTCGTATCTTTTATGAGAAAAATGGCTTTAAACTATTTGAGATAAGAAATATTTTTGAAGAGTATCAAACAGCATTATATTATTTTCCTTTAGAAAATAAGAAAGAAGAATAAAATGGATAAAAGTGATATTAGAAAACAATTTAAAATGCGTAAATTACCATTTATATGCACTCCTTTTGTCGGCAATAATGAAACTGCATTACGAAATGAGTGTAATCTTTGGAAGATGGATACCAGTGATATCATTGAATGGCGTATTGATTATTTTGATGATTACCAAGATATTGATGCGCTTTTAAATATGTATGAAACACTACGTGAGGAATTAAATAATGCAGTTATATTAATTACACTTCGGACTCTAAAACAGGGTGGTAAGGCAGATTTAAGTGAAGTTCGTTATCTGGAAATATTAAGTGCATTGTGTGAATATGATATTGATTTATTGGATATTGAAGATAATATGTCAATGAATATAAAGCAGAAACTAATTGAAATAACGAATCAACAAGGGATATTATCAATATTATCTCATCATAATTTTATTAAAACCGATGATTGTAATCTTATTGAAAAACAGTTTTTATCAATGGCTGATTTTGATCCAGATATCTTAAAAGTTGCGTATATGGCTAATTGTGAAGAAGATGTAACTTCTTTGTTAGTAAAAACAAAAGAAGTTAATGATAGAGTTGAACAAGCATTAATTAGTATTTCAATGGGAGAGGTAGGAAGAGCGTCAAGATTAAATGCTTATCAATATGGAAGTATCTTAAGTTTTGCTATTTTAAAAGAAGCGAGTGCTCCTGGGCAGATCAGTTTAAAAGAAATGAAAGAATATTATAAAAAGCCACGATAAGGTGGCTTTAAATTTGTTGTTTTTGATATATCTGAATGATTTGCTTACATGCATCAGTGATACTTCCATTATTATCAATAATTGCATGAGCACTAGCAACATAGATAGGATGACGTTCTTGAGCCATTGTTTTAATCGCTTCACTATCTGTAGATAAGGGACGGGAAGAATCAATTAATAATTGATTGGTATCTCGTTTTAAATAAATAATGAAACCATTTTGTTTCAAATGAAAGATATTTTGTTTATCTTTAATAATGCCGCCTCCAGTTGCGACAATTAGATTATTTTCCTTACTTAATCGACTACAAACTTCTTTTTCAATTTTTCTAAAAGAGGCTTCGCCAAATTGTTTAAAGTAATCACTAATACTCATATTTATTTGTTTAACTATTTCTTCATCACTATCAACAAATTTTTTATTTAATAAAGTAGCTAATTGTCTACCAATCGTTGTTTTACCTGAAGAGGGCATTCCAATTAAAACTATATTACTTTTATCTTTTAATGTTTGATGATAGATTTCATCAATTCTAGTTGCATCTAATTTTCGATTAAGAAAAAACTCGGCAGCATAAAAGCCTTGGGCGACTAACATTTCTAGTCCACCAACTGCTTGAATTCCTTGATCTTCGGCGGACTGGACAAGCGATGTTTTTAAAGGATTATATATAATATCAATAACCCCAACACATTGAGGGAACAAGGTTATGTCTAAAACCGTTGCTTCGTTATTTGGATACATACCTTGTGGTGATGTATTGATGATGATTTGAGCATTAAGATGTTTCGCATATAATTCATCATATGTTATTGTTTCTGCGCTTTGATGGCGTTTAACATATATTACTTCTCTTGCTTTAAAATAAGTTAAACTAGCTTTAATAGCTTGAGCGGCACCACCATTTCCTAAAACAACGACTTTTTTATCTTTTAAGATGATATTATGTTTATTAACTAAATAAATAAAACCTAAATAATCACTATTATGGCCAATTAATCTTCCTTGTTTATTTACAATTGTATTAACCGCTCCAATTGCTTTTGCTTCTTCATCTATTTCATCTAAATAAGGAAGAACTGCTTGTTTATAAGGTATTGTAACATTAATTGCTTTAAAGTCTTTTTTCATCATAAAGATTTTAAATGCATCCTTACTTAATGGTTTACATTCATAATCATAATCAGCAAGTTGTTGATGTATTTGCTTAGAAAAACTATGACCTAATACTTCTCCAATTAATCCATATTCCATTAGTTCCACCTTCATTCTAATTTTAATTCTATAATACTTAGGTTATTTATACAAGAAATAAAAAGAAGTAGTTTTTCTACTTCTTCCATAATAATTTAATTTCAATTAAAATTGTTTGTATTTGATGATAAAATTCAATCAGATAATCTTTGATTGAACAATGTTTATGATCACTTACTAATACATAGTTTTTAGAATAACGCTTAATAAAGTAATTCATTCTTCTTAAATGTAATTTGGAGGAGATATAAAGAATTGAATCATTTTCTTTTATCATTTGATTTGTGAATTTAATATTTTCATAGGTATTATGAGCTTTGTTTTCTTTAAAAATAATCGATGATGGAATCACTTTACTCAAATATTGTGCCATTTGTTCAGCTTCAATATAAGGGGTATGAATGGCTCCACCACTGACGATAACTTTATTGATAATACCACTCTTATAATAAGAAATCGCAACATCACAGCGTTCTTTTTGAATATCGGATATACTACCATCACGATTACATGGAGATCCCATAATAATTGCAGTATAAGTAGAATCTTTAATTTTTCGATTACCTTTAGGAAATATAATAAGATAGATAAGGATGAAGCACAGGATTATAAGGAAGAACATGGTACAAAGATTGGAGATTGAAGTTCACAATCCAACATTGTTTTCTTTTCAATTGGAGATAGAGGATAAGCGTAACACATACATGCTTGTAACTCGATATCACGCCATGGTTGAGGAATTTGATTGAAGCGTGATGCTATTGTTACTTTCTTTTTAAGTTCATTTAAATAAGCTTGACCATTTTTATTATAAGCTAAAATTCGTAAATAAGAACAAGGTCCTAAGTTATCAATTTTTTCTTTTGTAGAAGCCATCATTAAATGAATTAAAGTACGACGGATTCTAGATGTACTATAACGCTTTGTTGTACATGCATGTAAGAACTCATCAAAATCCATATATTTTCTAGCTTGTTTGATAAGTAAAGATTCAATTCCTTCATCCATAAGAAAATAAGTTTTAAGTTCATCAACAGGTGTTGTGAATAAAATATGTTGAATAAGCGGATAATAATTTTTTAATTGAAAAGTATTATTTAAATTTTTCATATCACAATAATCATCGATTGCTTTTCCTTCATAAATAGCTTGACGAATTGCGGTTGCACTAGCAAAATTAGAATCAAGTTTTTGATCATGATAAGCATTGGTACGTTTAATACTATATACTTCCATATTGCTATCTTTTAAAGCTCTTATGTAATTTAATCCTAAAATATCATTAGGATTCATAACTCCATAAAGAAGTTCATAAGCTTTATTAGCTGAAATTCCATCTTTTTGAAGGTCTTTAAACTGTATACTGTCAATATTCGCAAGTTTTTTAAGGGTTTTAATATCATCAATTTCACTACCGAAAATAATATCTTGTGCACCTGCTAGCTTCAATATATCACAAGCACCTTGGGCAAAGTATTGAGCACTTTGGACACAGTAAGCAAAGGGAAGTTCAAAAACAATATCACAACCATTTTCAACTGCTATTTTAGCTCGTTGCCACTTATCAATAATGGCAGGTTCTCCACGCTGGACAAAGTTACCGCTCATAACCCCAATTAATAAATCTGGATTTCTTAATTCGCGGCATTTTTTTAAATGATATGCATGACCATGATGGAATGGATTGTATTCGGCGACAACACCACTAATTTTCATAATTTCACCTCAGTTTAATTACTATATCATATTTTTTATATAAAAGGATAATCTATTAATTCATTTACATAATTTTCGATGTTTTTACTGTGTAAAAATGTTATGATAGTTACAAATAGGAGGTATCTTTTATGATGAAATATTTAAAAATAACTTCGAAACAAGATGAATTGGAATTAGGCGTTACAATACTTGAACCGATTGGTAAACCAATTGGTATTATTCAACTAGTTCATGGTATGGCAGAGCATCGTCAACGCTATGAGTCTTTTATGGAAGTATTAAGCAAAGCTGGGTTTGTTTGTGTTATTCATGATCATCGAGGCCATGGAGATAGTATTAAAGATGAAGAAGATTATGGTTATTTTTATGAAGATGGTGTAAATGCAACTATTGAAGATGTTCATCAGATAAGTGAATACATTAAATATCTATATCCTAAACTTCCACTCATTTTATTTGGTCACAGTATGGGCTCTTTAGTAGTGCGTCTTTACACTAAAAAATATGATGATGAAATATCTGGTTTAATTGTTTGTGGTTCACCAAGCGAGAATAAAGCGATTCCATTTGCGAAAGTTTTAGTTAAATTCTTATCAATCTTTCATGATGATCATTATCGCAGTAAATTTATTCAAAAAGTTGGTTTTGGTGCTTATAATTCTAAAATTCATCAACCAAGTAGTAGCAATGCATGGATTTGTAGTTTAGAAGATGTGGTTGATGAGTATGATAAGGATTCAGGTTGTGGCTATATCTTTACCCTTAATGGTTTTGAAACATTGTTTACGATGATGCAAGAGACTTATAGTAAAAATAATTGGAAAATTAAAAATGCTGAATTGCCAATTCTATTTATTAGCGGAGAAGAAGATCCATGTGCAGAAAGCAAGCAAGCATTTGAAAAGGCGATTGATTCGATGAAAAAGGTTGGTTATAAACAAATAACAAGTAAAATGTATCCGAATATGCGTCATGAAATATTAAATGAAAAAAATAAGGAAGAAGTTTATCAAGATGTAATTGTTTGGATTAAAAACTTAATGAAAGCATAAAAATTATTCATTATTTATATACTGACTTACGAATTGAAGATTTAATTTCTATATTTATTGACTTTATCATGCTCTTTCTTTATAATAGGTACGTATTGACAATGAGGTGATTCTTTTGAAATGGTCGAAAAGCGAATTACTTACAAGTCCGCACGGATGCATAACTTTTGATGATACAATTACATTTAAAGAAGCTGCATTTGAGAGGATCGATCGAATTAGAGGATTACGTGATGTCAATGTATCCGGAGCGTTACGCTATGAATCATTCGATGAACGAGTGGATGTTAATCTACATATTGAAGGTGTAATGATCGTTCCATGTTCCATTACATTAGAAGATGTAGAGGTACCATTCTCTACTGATAGTGATGAAGTCTTTACCTTTCTTAAAAACAAGAAAAATGAAGATATGCATGAATGTAAGGGAGATGTCATTGAGTTACTACCGGTTATCTTTCAGTTAATTCTTATGGAAGTACCGCTGAAAGTAGTAAAACCAGGACTTAAGGAATATCCTAAGGGAAAAGGCTGGGAAGTTATCAAAGAGGAACAATATCGTAAGGAAGCAAAAGATGAAATCGATCCTCGCCTGGCAAAATTAAAAGATTTTAAAATTGAAGATTAAGCAGGAGGTGCAAACATGGCTGTACAACAAAGACGTAATTCAAAAACAAGAAAAGCAAAACGTAGAACACACTATAAATTAGCAGTACCTACACTTGGTAAGTGCTCGGTATGTGGTGAATACAAATTATCCCATAGAATGTGTGAATGCGGTAGCTACAACGGCGAAACAATCGTAGCAAAGTAAAAAGCGAAAAAGAGTTCACGTAACTCTTTTTTTGCACTTGAAAGGAAATAAATATGCGAACAACATTTATTATTGTTTTAACAAAATGTATTCGATTCATATTAAAACTATTTAACCGGGGAGGATCCTTACCTGGATTTATTGCGTTAAAGGCTCAAAGTGATTTTTTAAGTCACATCACTTATCCAAAGATTGTGATTATGATTACTGGAACCAATGGAAAAACAACCACAAGTAATATGATTTATGAAACATTTGAAAAAACAGATTTGAAAGTTATCGGTAATCGAAAAGGCGATAATATGAAAGCCGGAATTGCTTCTTTGGTTATTGGAAATGTTGGATTAAATAAATGTATTAACTGTGATGTTATGGTAATGGAAGTTGATGAACTTAATGTACCTAAAGTAATGAAAGAAATTAAACCAACGGTATTTGTTATTCATAATTTTTTTAGAGATCAATTGGATCGTGCTGGAGAAATGGAAAGTGTCTTAAGAAAAATAATGACAGTTTTACCAGATTATGAAGGAACACTTGTAATAAACGGAGATGATCCCAACGTTGTAAGACTTGGTGATGCAGCAATTCATGCAAAGAAGATATATGTTGGTGTTGGTGAAAATAGTGAATCAACAAAAACAAGTAAGGATGCAAGTGAAGGTAAATTCTGTTATAAATGTAATGAATTACTTGCTTATCATTATTATCAATATTCACACATTGGTAAGTTTTATTGTCCAAATCATGATTTTGGTGATATAAAACTTGATTTACAAGCAGAACAACTTGATTTTAAATTAGGTCGATTTATGGTTGATCATAATATATATAAAATGCCTCAATCTGCTTTATTTTCAGTTTACAACTGTATGAGTGTATTAGGGGTATGTAAAGCCCTTGATTTAGATGAACAATATGCAAGGGATACCTTTGAAACCTTTGCTTTAAATGATGGTAGAAATGAAACGTTTATATTAAATCATCGACCTTGTATTTTGAATTTAGTTAAAAATCCAACCGGTGCAAATGAAACGATGAAAGTAATCCAAAGAGATGAAGATACTAAAGATATTTTGATTATATTAAATGATAATGATCAAGATGGCACGGATGTTTCTTGGATTTGGGATGCTCATTTTGAAATGATTACGACAAGTAATGTTGCTCATATTATATGCAGTGGAAAGCGTGGTTATGATATGGCATTAAGATTGAAGTATGAAGATTATCAAGGCAATTTAAGTGTTTATGAAGAAGTAGAAGATGCACTCAATGCAATCGAAGTTTTAAACTTGCATGCCTATGTAATTGCAACCTATACAGCCTTACAACCAATAAGAGCACTTTTAGGGAGGAAGCAATAATGGAATGTCGATTAATTTGGATGTATCATGATGTTATGGATCTTTATGGAGATCGTGGTAACATTCAAGTATTAAAAGTCAGAGGACAAAAACGTGGTATTAATATGGTAATTGATACATGCGGAATTAATGAACATAAGGATTTATCAACCTATGATATTATTTTTATCGGTGGTGGAGCTGATCGCGAACAAGGACTTTTGTATCAAGATTTATTATCAAGAAAAGATAATATAAAAAAAGCAATTGATCAAGGAACATTTGTTTTATTGATTTGTGGAGGTTATCAGTTTTTTGGAAAGTATTATATTGATGGTGATGGAAATCAAATGGAAGGTTTATCTTTCTTTGATTACGTTACGAAAGCACCATCTGGTGGTAAGCGATGCATTGGTAACATTGCAATTGAAGCAAATCTTGATGGTGAAATAATACGTGTTGTTGGTTTTGAAAATCATGGTGGTCAAACAATTGATGTGAAAACACCGTTTGGAAAAGTATTAAAAGGGCATGGCAATACCTTTGATGGAGAATTTGAAGGATTTTATAATGGTCATGTGTTAGGAACTTATATGCATGGTCCGCTATTACCTAAAAATCCGCAAATTGCAGATCTTATTTTACGTAAAGGTCTTAGCAAACGTTATGGTGATATTAAACTTGATAAGCTAGATGATACAATTGAAACAAAAGCCCGTGAGGTTATGATGTCTCGTTTAGGAGTCAAATAATTCATAAAAGAAGATGGAATTAACGCAAATATTGAAAAAAGCCTTGAATTAAACCGGTATTTGCGATATATTATAACTATACTTTAAGCAAGGAGTGGGTGATGCCCACTCCTTCATTACGTATAAAAGGAGTAAGATATGGATCAATTGACAAAAATTGACGAACTTGTAAGGAAAATTATCGTCGAACATGAACTGCATTTATATGAGGTATCATGGCATCAAGAAAATAATATGCGAATCCTTAGGATTGCGATTATGAAGGATGATGGAACGATGGATATTGATGCTTGTGCATTGATGTCAGAAGCTATTTCTTCAAAGCTTGATGAAGCAGATTTTATTAGTGGAGAATACTATTTAGAAGTATGTTCACCAGGCGCTGAGCGTGAATTACGGAGCCGTGAGGATATTGAAAAGGCAATTGGCGACTATGTTTATATTAAGTTGAAAAACGTCATGGCTAAAGGCTTATTTGAGGTTTATGGTACGCTTGTAGACATCCAAGATGATATAGCGTTAATTGAATATATGGAAAAAGCAGTACATAAAAAAGTAAAGATTGAATTGGATAATATATCCCTAATCCGCTTAGCGGTTAAATTCTAAGGAAAGGAAAAATACTAAAATGAAACTAAAAGATTTTATGGCAGCAATGCAGGCAATCGAAACTGATCGTATGTTATCAAAGGAAATTGTGATTGCAGCACTACAAGAAGCGTTATCAAAAGCATTTCGTAAACATATTGAGAATCCAGATGCGCTTGTCTTAGTCGATATTAATGAAAAAACTGGGGAAATCAAAGTTTATCAACAACGTAAAATTGTTGAAGAAGTAGATGATGAAGATATTGAAATTTCACTAGAAGATGCTTTGGCAATTAATCAAGATTATGAAATTGATGGTTTTGTAAATTATGAAATAGACATAGCATCATTAGGTCGTGCTGCTGTTATTCTTGCGAAGAATGTAATGAAACAAAAAATTCGTGAAGCTGAAAAACAAGTTGTTTATGATGAATATTGCGATAAAGTTGAAGAAATGGTGATTGGACAAATTGAATCAGTTGAAGAAAAGTTCTGTGTTGTAAACATTGGGAAAACTTTAGCTTTAATGCCTAAAAATGCTCAAATACCAGGAGAACGTTATCGTGAAGGACAACGCCTTCGTGTTGTAATTAGCGAAGTTAATCGTGAAACAAAAGGAGCACAAGTATTAGTATCCAGAGGTGATGCTAGTTTAGTAAAACGCTTATTTGAAAAAGAAGTGCCAGAAATCTATCAAGGTATTATTGAGATAAAAGCAATTGCTCGTGATGCTGGCGAAAGATGTAAGATGGCTGTTTATTCTAAAAATGAAAATGTTGATCCAATTGGAGCATGTATTGGTCCTAGAGGAAGTCGCGTTCAAGTTGTAATTGAAGAACTTGGTGGAGAAAAAATTGATATTTTCGAATGGAGCGAGGATGTTACTGAATTAATTAAAAATGCCTTAGCACCTGCTGAAATTTTAGCGGTTATTCCAAGCAGTGAGCGTCGTGGTTTAATGGTTATTGTTAATGATAATCAGTTATCACTTGCGATTGGTAAAAAGGGTAAAAATGCACGGCTTGCGGTTAAACTTACTGGAAGTAAGATTGATATTAAATCTGTAAGTGATGTTGAAGCGATTGGTATTGATTGGAAGAATATCGCAATGAAACAAAAAGAAGAAACTATTCGTTCGCAAAGTGAAGCAAAAGAAAAAGCCCAAAAAGAAATATTTGAAGAAAATAAAAATAGTGAAATTGTTATTGATGAAAAAGTATTTGAGGAAATGATTACTCCGACTCCAGTAAACGATGAAATTGCTGAACAAGTCGCAGAAGAAGTAATTGAAACAATCGAAAACGTTGAAGAAATTGAAACAGTTGAAACAGTTGAAGAAGTTAAGGAAATTGAAAAGGTTCAAGAAGAAGAGAATGATCTTGAACGTGCATCTAGAATTGCCAAAGAGAAGAAAAAACTCGGTGGTATTAATATTGAGGAAAAACGTGAATTTGTATCTAAACTTGAACAGTTTGCTGAGAAAACAACGAAACAAGAAGAGAAACCTGCACGTCCTAAGTATCGTAAATTTGAAGAGAAAAAAGAAGAAGAACATCGTAAACCAACTTTTGATTTATCAAAGAAAGATTACGATTATAAACCAATTTATTCAGAAGATGAACTTGCTGAAATTGCTCGTCAAGAAGAAGAAGAAAAACAAAAAGATTGGATTAATGATGAAATCGATTTCGATGAATTCGATGAATTTTACGAAGAAAGCTAGGAGGTGCACGTTGTGAAGAAAATACCAATGCGTAAATGTGTTGCTACACAGGATCGATATCCAAAAAAGGAATTAATTCGCATCGTTAAAACACCAGAACAAACCGTTTGTTTAGATCCAAGTGGAAAAATGAATGGAAGAGGTGCTTATTTGAAAAAAAGTAGTGAAGCACTAGAAATTGCAATCAAGAGAAAAGCACTTGCTAGAGCATTAGATATTGATATACCGCAAAGTATATATGATGAATTAAAAGTGATGTTTGAACATGAGTGATGCGAAAGGATTACTTGGGTTAGCATCGAGTGGAAGAAAAATATCAACGGGAGAAACGGTGTTTCATAGTATTCGAAAGAATCAAGCGAAACTCGTGATTATCGGCGATGATTTGGGTAATAATACACGTAAGAAGTTAGTTGATAAATGTACTTTTTATAAGATTCCTTATGTATTTTATGAAAGTAGTAAATTACTTGGGGAAGCAATAGGAGATTACAACAAGAAATATGTTGCAATATTAGATGAAGGATTCGCTAAGAAACTTGAAATTTGCTTGAAAGGCTAGGTGATACTATGGCAAGACCACAACAGAAAAGACGTAACAATAGTAATCGAAATCGCGGGAATGTAGCACATGGTAAGGAAACAGTACACACTCCAACTGAGGTTATTAAGGAATTTACTTATAACGGTGTTTTATCCGTTGGTGAATTAGCTGATAAGATTCATCGAAGTGCTGCGGAGATTATTAAGTTACTCTTTATGATGGGTAATATGGTAACGATTAACTCGACATTGGATGATGAAACCATTGAACTTGTATGTATGGAATTTAACATTGAAGTTCATAAAGAAATCATTATCGAAGAGAGTGATTTTGAAGAAATGATGGATGAACAAGACCCAGAAGAATCACTTGTTGAGCGTCCAGCAGTTGTTACGATTATGGGGCATGTTGACCATGGTAAAACAACCTTATTAGATACAATACGTAAAGCTCATGTTACACAGGGGGAATTTGGTGGAATTACTCAACATATTGGTGCTTACCAAGTTCTTGTCAAAGGTAAGAAAGTTACTTTTTTAGATACACCAGGACATGAAGCATTTACAGCGATGAGAGCGCGTGGTGCTAAAATCACCGATGTTGTTATTATTGTAGTAGCAGCAGATGATGGAGTTATGCCACAAACAAAGGAAGCAATTGATCATGCGAAAGCAGCAGGTGTTCCGGTTATTGTCGCTATTAATAAAATTGATAAAGCAGAAGCAAATGTTGAACGCATCATGTCAGAAATGAGTGATTGTGGATTAATGCCGGAAGAATGGGGTGGTACAACCATCTTTACTCAAATTTCCGCAAAGATGGGAACAGGAGTTTCAGAGTTACTTGAAACAGTTCTTGTACTTGCTGAAGTTGAAAACTTGCGTGCAAATCCTAATAAATTAGCAAATGGTACAGTAATTGAGGCAAAACTTGATCGTGGTAGAGGACCGGTTGCAACGTTACTAGTTCAAGGTGGAACATTAAAGAGTGGCGATGTTATTGTTGTTGGTACAAGTTATGGTCGTGTACGTAAGATGGTAGATGATCATGGACGTGAAATCAAAGTCGCTGGACCATCTTCACCAGTTGAAATTATTGGTTTAAATGATGTACCAGTTGCAGGTGATGTATTCCGTGTCTTTGAATCGGAAAAGAAAGCCCGTCAAATTGCTGAAACACGTTTAATTAAACGAATTGATGCGGAACGTAATTCTTCTAGTGCATTAACGCTGGATGACTTAGCACGACGCATTGAAGAAGGCGATATCCAAGAGATTAATGTAATTGTAAAAGCTGATGTTCAAGGTAGTGCAGAAGCCGTTAAAAGTTCTCTTGAGCGTATTGAAATTTCGGGAGTCCGGGTTGTCGTTATTCGCTCAACGGCAGGTGCTATTACGGAATCAGATATTATGTTAGCTGCAGCATCTAATGCAGTTGTTTATGGCTTTAATGTAAGACCAAATGCAGCAGTTCGTAAGAAAGCTGAAGAAGAGAATGTTGAAATTCGTCTTCATAATATTATTTATAAAGCAATTGAAGAAATGGAACATGCAATGAAAGGTATGTTAGCTCCTGTCTATGAAGAAGTTGTAATTGGACAAGGTGAAGTTCGTCAATTGTATAAAGTAACTAAGATTGGAACAATTGCTGGTTGTATGGTCAGTGATGGTTGCTTCAAAAGAGATTGTAAAGTTCGTTTGATTCGTGATGGCGTTGTCGTTTATTCTGGCCAATTAGGTTCATTAAAACGTTTCCAGAACGATGTAAAAGAAGTTGCAGCAGGATATGATTGTGGTATTACAATTGAAAACTTTAATGATATTAAAGAAAACGATATAATTGAAGCTTATGAAGATCAAGAAGTAGAAAGCGTTTAATCTTATGACAATGAAAAAAGATAAAATAGAAGGAATCATTCAAAAGAATGTTTCTGAAATTATTCAATTTTCTTTAAAAGATCCTAAAATTGGTTTTATCACAATTACAGATGTTAGTGTTACTGGTGATTTATCACTTGCGACAATCTATGTATCTTTCTTAGGTCAACAAGCTCGTAGTGAAGCGGGAATGAAGGCATTAGAAAGAGGAAAAGGTTATATCCGTAGTGAACTAGCGAAACGAATGACAATTCGTAAAGTACCTGATCTTAAATTTAAAATTGATGTTTCTTTAGATAAAGGAAATAAAATTGACGCAATTATAAGAAAAATCCAAAAAGACTAAATGAAAAGAGCGTAGGCATCTAAAATTACTTACGCTCTTTTTTATAAATTTTTTTCATGTTTCAATAAGAATACATTCGATAAATTGGTGAAGAGTGACATAAATAAGGGTACGCATACGATACCTGCTATTGTAATAGCAGTATTTAATATACTTAAATTGGTTAGTGAGAAAAGCTTTTTAAACAAGATTACAGACAAGATAAAGAGGCTTGTCATACTTATAAAGATAAGTGCTCTTTGCTTTGTGAAGGGAATACTTACTTGATATAAGACACATAACCCACTTGCTCCAGTCATTAAGACAATCATCGTTGATTTAACCGCTTCATCGATATTAAATACATATGCGACAATATTTAAGAAGATAATCGATAGGATAACACACATAGCACCTGGTAGTGCACGTCCAAGTACATTTGTGATAAAGTTACCTTTAACACGATTACGGTTAGGCTCAAGCGCTAAGAAGAAGGATGGAATACCAATGGTCAAAGAAGATATTAGAGTTAATTGAATTGGCATAAACGGATATCTAGTCGGTAAGAACAGAGTTAAGATTGCTAAAATGGTTGAGAAAGTTGTCTTAACTAAGAAGAGAGAAGCAGCTCTTTGAATATTATTAATGACGCGTCGCCCCTCATAAACTATAAAAGGTAAACTAGCAAAATTTGAATCTAATAAAACCAAGTTAGAAACATTCTTAGTGGCTTCACTACCATTCGCCATTGCGATACTACAATCACTTTCTTTAAGAGCCGGAACATCATTAACTCCATCACCACTCATCGCAACGATATGACCTAGTTTTTTTAATATTTGTACCATTTGTTTCTTTTGTTGGGGTGTAACACGACCAAATACATTATATTTGATCATCGCTTCTTCGATTGTTTCATCATTAAGAGTTGTTGCATCAATTGCTTGTGCATTTATAACGCCTGCTTTTGTGGCAATTGCTTGAACCGTTAATGGATTATCACCTGAGATTATTTTAATATCAACACCTTGTTCTCTAAAATAATCTAAGGTAGGTTTTGCTTCTTTACGAATTGGATCGGATAATAATAATAAAGCAATAACTTCTAAATCATCCGGAATGATTTGATTATTAATTAGTTTCTTACTAAAAGCAAGACTTAAAACACGATTTCCATCTTTTGAATAAGTTTCAATTTGTTTTTGAATAGATTCATTTTTAATTCCCATAAATTCAAAAGCACCAAAGATATAGGTACCTTCTTTAAAACTTACTCCAGATACTTTTCGAGCACTAGAGAAGGCCAATGTTTCTAACATATGGAAATTACTACTTGTTCCAACATGTTCACGAATCGCATGTAAGGTAGAATTATCATCTTTTAAATAGAAACATAAGTTACCGATGATTTCATTTAAATTAATATCCTCTTGTATTGCGACAATCTTTTCTAATTGCATTTCACCTTTAGTAAGTGTTCCTGTTTTATCTAAACAAAGAACATCAACACGGGCTAAGGTTTCAATGCAATAAAGCTCTTGAACTAAAGTTTTATGCTTTGCAAGATTGATGGAACCAACTGCCAGCGCAACACTTGTTAATAAGACAAGACCTTCTGGTATCATCCCTAATAAAGCAGCAACGGTTGCAATTATCGCTTCATCAAGAGGGAAGTGTAAGATGTAAAATTGTTTAAAAAAGAGTGATAAACCAACTGGAATAATAATAAACCCGACAACCTTTAAGATATAATTAATAGAATCTCGAAGTTGTGATTTATGCTTCTTTAAGACTTTTGCATCACTCATTATTTTATAAGCATAATTATCTTTACCTACATGTTCGGTTCGTACATAACAATTGCCTGAAACAACAAAACTACCGGAATATAGGGAATCACCAGGATGTTTGACAATCGTATTACTCTCACCTGTAATAAGTGATTCATTTACTTCTAAAACACCTTCCAAAATAATTGAGTCTGCACAAATTTGATTTCCACTAGTTAGTTTCATAATATCATCTAATACTAATTCATCAATATGGATTTTCTTTAGTTGATGATTTCGAATAACGGATATCATCGTTGCATTGATTAAAGATAATTTATCTAGTGTTTTCTTTGCTCTTATTTCTTGGTAAATACCGATTATAATATTGGAAAAAATAACACCTAAAAATAATAAGTTTTTATAAGAACCAACAAATAAAACTAAACCTGCTAAGATAATATTAATTAAGTTAAACAAAGTAAAAAGATTATCTTTAATTATTTTATCGTAAGATTTAGTTGTGTGATTATCTTGAATATTTGTATCACCATTTTCAATTCTAAACTTTATTTGATCATCATTTAAACCTTCTTTGATATCACAAATAAATCTTTGCTTGTTGTTATCACTCATAATATCATCCTTTTATGTATGGTCTTATTATATCAGTTATTGTTAGAATATTACCTTACAAAATTGTATTATTACCAAAAGAGGGCATTTATTTCTTTATTTAAATCATTATTTTTGCTTCTAACACTCGAAATAAATGATGGAATTGGTGATAAGCAATTTCAATACACGGACCAAAGCATACAATCATTATAAAAGTTCCAATACCAATTGGTCCTCCTGCAATAAAACCAAGGAGCAAACCAAGACTTTCTGTAAGAATCTTCGCAACTGTAATATTAACTTTAAATCGAGTAGTAATACTCATCATAAAGTAATCAATCGGGTTGGGTGGTAAGTCACTTACCAAGTAAATACCTGCTCCAATTGATATAATTATAATCGAAATAAGAAAAATAAATAAAGATAGATAGATCGAATTAATCGATAGATTATGTAAGATGTTCATCCAAAAATCAACACCGATACCAACGATTAAAGAAGTGATAAAACATTCAAATTTTGGCCGTTTTTTATTTAATAAACCACCTAAAAAGATAAAACCAATTGCACATATATTCATCCAAATACCAATTGTTAAACCAAAATGTTTTTTTAGTCCAATCGTTACAGTATCCCAAGCACCAACTCCAAAATTAGAAAGAATTGAGAGTGTTATTCCAAAAGAAATTAGGGATAAACCTCCAATAAAAAAGCAGATGCGTAGGTTACGCATCGTTTTATGCTTTACATCCATGATATTTTACTTTCACTACCATCTTTGATTCGTTTTATATTTTCACGATGACGATAAATGACTAAAATTGTTAGTAAATAGGAAGCGATAATAATTTGAATATTACCTTGCATTATGGTAATAAAAATACTAGAAGTAATAGCGGCACACATACTGGATAATGAAACCATTTTTGATAATTTTAAAGTAATAATAAAGAAAATAAATGGAACAAATACATACCATGCATTTTGAAAGGTGAAAATTGCTGTTGATAATAAGAAACCAAACATCGTAGCGGCAGCTTTACCGCCTTTGAAATTAGCAAAAATAGGATAACAATGACCAAAGGCTGCAGCAAATCCAGCCCAAATAGAAGCCGGTTTATCAAATAAAGAAACTAGATATACGGCTAATACTACTTTTAAAATATCTAAAGCAATAACGGAAATACCTGCGCCTTTACCAAGAACGCGACCTGCATTAGTTCCACCCAAGTTGCCACTACCAAATTTTCTAATATCAGTATGATAAAAAACCTTGCCAATTACGAGTGCAAATGGGATGGATCCAAGTAGGTATCCAATTGATATTGCGTATAATAAATAGATATTCATAAGTGTTCACCTCAACTCTTATATTTTAACATGTTTTAGGTAACGAAAAAAGATTTTTTGTAAGCTTCTTTTCTTTTCGTTGAAATAACAATCAAAAATATGTTAATATACTGTAAGTATTGAAGTAAAACAAGTGAGGTGTGTTGAATGGCGGAAAAAGCATATGATGCCAGTAGTATTCAAATCCTAGATGGATTAGAAGCAGTACGTAAACGACCAGGTATGTATATTGGTAGTACTGATTCAAAAGGGCTTCATCATTTAGTATGGGAAGTTGTCGATAATTCAATTGATGAAGTATTAAATAATCATGGGAATATAATAAAAATTACCATCGAAAAGGATGGCGTATTGTGTGTTGAAGATGAAGGACGTGGAATGCCAGTTGAAAAACATGCAAGTGGTGTTTCTACTTTAGAAGTAATCTTTACGGTGCTTCACGCAGGTGGAAAATTTTCTACGGAAGGCGGCTATAAAACCAGTGGAGGCCTACATGGAGTAGGTGCCAGTGTTGTTAACGCATTATCTAGATGGGTTGAAGTCACTTCTTGTACGGGCGGTAAAATGTATCGAATGTTGTTTGAAGACGGTGGTAAAAAGGTTGGAAAACTAGAAACGATTGGGAAAACAAATAAAACCGGTAGTAAAGTTCGTTTTATGCCAGACGATCGAATTTTCTCATCAACTAATTTTTCTTTTTCTTCGATTGCTGAACGAGCTCAAGAAGATGCTTTCTTATTAAAAGGATTAACTTTAATTGTTAAGGATGAGCGTAAAGATAAAGAAAAGGAAGAAACATATTGTTACGAAAATGGTTTAGAAGCCTTTATTGAGTATCTACATGAAGGAAAACAAACATTTCATAAACCAGTTTCATTTACTGGGAATTATCTAGATATTAAAGTTGATTGTGCTTTTCAATATACCGATGAATATCAAGAAAATATGTTTTCTTTTGTTAATATTGTAAGAACAAAAGATGGAGGCTCACATGAGGTAGGAGCAAGAAGCGCATTCACTAAAGTTTTTAATGATTATGCTCGACGAAATTCTTTATTAAAAGATAAAGATAAAAACTTTGAAGGTAGCGACGTTCGTGAAGGACTAACAATGATTTTATCTTTAGGTATCCCTGAAAATCTATTGCAGTTTGAAGGTCAAACAAAAGGGAAGTTAGGTACAAGTGAGGCCAAAACCGCAGTTGAAAATATTGTAAGTGAAAAGTTGAATTATTTCTTAGAAGAGAATAAAGAATTGGCAACAACCTTAATTAAGAAAATGTCACGTGCTTCACTTGCACGCGAAGCAGCAAGGCATGCTCGTGAAGATGCTAGAAAAGGGAAAACAAAAGGTAAAAGCGAAAAGATTTTATCAGGGAAACTTGCTAGTGCCCAATCAAAAGATGCACGTAAAAAGGAACTGTACTTAGTCGAGGGTGATTCAGCCGGTGGTAGTGCGAAACAAGGTAGAGATTCTCGCTATCAAGCTATATTACCACTCAGAGGTAAAGTATTAAATACGGAAAAAGCTAGCAGTGCTAGTATTGAAAAGAACGAAGAATTAAATACAATTATCCATGCATTAGGAGCAGGTGTTGGGCCTTCTTTTTCAGCAGAAGATTCTAATTATCATAAGGTTGTTATTATGACCGATGCCGATACGGATGGAGCTCACATTCAAATTTTATTATTAACTTTCTTTTATCGCAATATGCGGGATTTAATTGATAGCGGAATGGTTTATATCGCATTACCTCCTTTATATAAATTATCCAAGGGAAAAGAAATTCAATACGCTTGGACAGATGAAGAATTAGATGAACTTCGTAAAACATTTACTAAAGGTTTTACTCTACAACGTTATAAAGGTCTAGGTGAAATGAATGCAGATCAATTATGGGATACAACAATGTGTCCTGAAACAAGAACTCTAATTCAAGTTTCAATTGAAGATGCAATGCTTGCTGATCGTAAAGTAACCGTTTTAATGGGAGATAAAGCTGACCTTCGTCGTGACTGGATTCAAGATAATGTGTCCTTTACACTTGAAGATAATTATCAGTTAGGGGGTAGTAAGGTATGAAATCAAGTAAAGAAACAAAAGATTTAATTATTCCACATCAACATATCATTGTTACTCCACTTGAAGATTTAATGGGAGATCGATTTGGTCGTTATGCGAAATATATCATTCAAGAACGTGCTCTTCCTGATGCACGAGATGGATTAAAACCGGTTCAAAGACGTATTTTATATGCGATGTTTGAAGATGGTAATTTATCGGATCGTGGTTATCGTAAATCAGCTAAAACAGTCGGACTCGTTATTGGTAATTATCATCCTCATGGTGATTCCTCTGTTTATGAAGCAATGGTAAGAATGTCTCAAAACTGGAAG
Organism: Erysipelotrichaceae bacterium; assembly: GCA_036641395.1. Classification (GTDB taxonomy): domain Bacteria; phylum Bacillota_I; class Bacilli_A; order Erysipelotrichales; family Erysipelotrichaceae; genus JAVXTH01. The sequence goes on along the minus strand of JAVWEY010000006.1, from coordinate 27,455 downwards.
ATTCGAACACCACAAATTGATATGCAAGGAAACAATGGTTCAATTGATGATGATCCAGCTGCTGCAATGCGTTATACTGAAGCAAGACTTGCTCATATTGCAGACTACTTATTAGCGGATATTGAAAAGGACACGGTATTATGGGCACCGAATTTTGATGATACACAAGAAGAACCAACGGTTCTACCTGCTCGTTATCCAAATTTGTTAGTAAATGGAATCACTGGTATTGCGGCGGGTTATGCAACCAATATTCCTCCTCATAATTTAAATGAAGTTATTGAAGCTGCGATATTTAGAATTCAATTTCCGGATTGTGACTTAGAAGATTTAATGGAATACATCCAAGGACCAGATTTTCCAACTGGAGGAATCGTCCAAGGAATTGAAGGAATAAAGGATGCTTTTCGCAGTGGTAAAGGTAAAATTATTATTCGCTCAAAGGTTGAAATTGTTACGACTAAAACAAATCAACAAATTATTGTGAAAGAGATACCTTATGAAGTTATTAAATGTAATATGGTACGTAAAATTGATGATATTCGTTTAAATAAGTTAATTGACGGAATAATTGATGTAAGAGATGAATCAGATCGTAATGGATTAAGAGTAGCCATTGATATTAAAAAAGACTGTGATGCGAATTTAATTTTAAATTATTTATATAAAAATACGGATTTACAAGTTTCTTATAACTATAATGTGATTGCGATTGTAAATAAACGACCGGTTCAAATGAGTTTAAGTGCAATGTTAGATGCATTTATAGCACATCGTCAAGAAGTGATTGAGAAGCGTTCTCATTATTTATTAGACAAAAAAGAAATGCGTTGTCATATTTTAGAAGGTCTGATTAAAGCAATTAGTGTATTAGATGAAATTATTGCCTTAATTCGGGCATCAAAAGATAAAGCAGATTCTAAACATAGAATCATTGATGCTTTCAATTTTAGTGATGAACAAGCAGAAGCAATTGTAACAATGCGTTTATATCGCTTATCTTCTACGGATATTACGCAATTAAGAGAAGAACATACACAATTGATTGCAGATATTGAAAATTTAAATGATATTTTAGATAACCCTAAAATGTTAAACAAAGTTATGATTGATGAATTAAAGGAAGTTAAAAATGAATTTCCAACTCCACGATTAACTAGTATTGAAGCAAACATTGAAGAAATCGTAATTGATAAAATGGCAATGATTAACAGTGAACAAGTGATGCTAACATTATCAAAAGATGGTTATACAAAACGAGTATCGATGCGTTCTTACTTAGCGAGTGAACATTTAAAAACAGCGTCAAAAGAAGGCGATCAATTACTTGGTTATCGTGAAGTTAATACATTAGATCATCTATTGTTCTTTACAACGCTTGGAACTTATGGATTTACTTCAGTTTATGAACTTGATGAAGCAAAGTGGAAAGATGTAGGATCACATTTAAATGGTGTTGTGAAAATGAATGGTGATGAAAAGATTGTAGATGGCTTTATTTTATCAAATTTTGACACTTATGGATTTATTGTCACTGTTAGTAAAAAAGGACTGATTAAGAAAACCTTAATAAGTGAATTTAACGTGTCACGTAACAATAAAACGATGTGCGCAATGAATTTAAATGATGGTGATGAATTGGTTGGTGCTTACTTGTGTGATGCCACAGATGAGGTATTGTTAGCAAGTAAAAATGGTTATATGAGTCGTTATCCGGTTTCTTTAATACCTCAAGTAGGAGTTAAATCTAAGGGTGTCAAGGCCATGAGTTTAATGGATGATGAAATAGCTAGTGCTGCGATATATCATGGAGATGCAAATTTCTTAGTTGCAATTAGTGATCAATTTGCGATGAAACGAATTAAACTGTCTGATATTGTATTAAATAATCGTGCTACAAAGGGTAATTTAATTTGTAAGCGAGTTAAGAGTAATCCTTATGTTTTAAAAACTATTTTAGTCGGAGATTTAAACGATGAAATCATTTTACTAGATGGTGAGGAAGAAGTTATAAAGATAAAAGATATTGCGTTAATGAATAAAGAGTCAACGTTCCAAGCTCCTTTAAAATTGGATAAGGATACTTATATCTTAAAAGGGATTAAGTCTATTTTATTTAAAGAAGCTCCAGTTGAAAAAAAGCATGAGATTACATTTGAAGAAATGAATTTTGATATATAATAAGTTGGATCATATTATGATTAATAATATGGTCCAATTTTACGTAAATGATGGCAAAATAAGGGCTTATATTAAGGTTCAATCGTATAAAAAAACATTGACGCAATCCCTTGTTTATGGTAATATAACTACGTTGTATGTCCTTTTGTGACTTACAACCGCTCAGTCAAGGTCTTAAGTATGTTAATCATACGCCTTTGTTTGGCGAGTCTGAAGATCTAATAAAAGGAGGTGTACGTTAATGTACGCAGTTATCGAAACAGGCGGAAAACAAATCCGCGTTGAAGAAGGTGCAACTATTTTCACTGAAAAGCTTGATGCTCAAGAAGGTGAAGTTGTTGTATTTGACAAAGTTGTAGTTTACTCAAATCGTACCACTCGTGTTGGTACTCCTTATATAAAGGGAGTTAAAGTTAATGCGAAAGTGGAGAAACAAGGTAAAGATAGAAAAATTACTATTTTCAAATATAATAGTAAACAAAGTAGTACACGTAGAAAACAGGGTCATCGTCAACCTTATACTAAGTTGACAATCGAATCAATCGAGGCTTAATATGATTTCGGTTAGCGTTTATCAAAGCGTTGATCTAATTAAGAAAATTGAAATCAGTGGTCATGCGCAAGCAGCAAATAAAGGTGAAGATCTTGTTTGTGCTGGTGTATCATCAATTGGTATCGGAACTCTCAATGCCCTTGATTTACTTAGTAAAAACACATGTGAATGTAGTATACAAGAAGCATGTATTCATATTTTAGTAAAAGACATGGAAGATAAGAGAACTCAGATCATTCTTCAGACGATGCTGATTCAATTATCAACGATGGAAGAGCGTTATTCAAAAAACATTAAAATTAAAAAACAGGAGGTGTAATTATGAAATTTGTATTAGATATTCAGTTGTTCGCTTCTAAAAAAGGAGTTGGTTCAACTCGTAATGGTCGTGATTCAATTGGTAGACGTCTAGGTTCAAAATTAGCCGATGGACAAACAGCGAAAGCTGGTGCTATCATTTATCGTCAGCGTGGTACTAAAATTCACCCAGGCACAAATGTTGGCCGTGGTGGAGATGACACGTTATTCGCAAAATGCGAAGGTGTTGTTAAGTTTGAACGTGTTGGTAAAGACAGAAAGAAAGTTTCTGTATATCCAGTAGCTTAATAAAGAAATCCCCGCAATGGGGATTTTATTTTTTCGAAAGGAGGTTTTGAGTATATGTTTATAGATCGCGTTAAAGTACATGTAAAAGCAGGTCGTGGTGGAGATGGTATTACTTCCTTTCGTCGTGAAAAATATGTTCCATTAGGTGGTCCTAGTGGCGGTGATGGTGGTCGTGGAGGAAATGTTATTTTTGAAGTTGATGAAGGTAAAACTACTTTATTAGATTTACGTTTTCAAAAGAAAGTAGTCGCAGAAGATGGCGGAACTGGAAAAACAAAAAAAATGCATGGAGCCGATGGAAATGAAACGATTGTCAAGGTTCCTCAAGGTACGATTGTAAAAGATGATAAAGGCAATATTATTGCGGATTTAACTCGTCATGGTCAACAAGCTATTATTGCGAAAGCAGGTAAAGGTGGCCGTGGTAATTTCCATTTTAAATCAAGTAGTAATGCTGCTCCTAACTATAGTGAAAAAGGTGCACCAGGGGAAGAGAAGGATATTCAAGTTGAATTAAAACTATTAGCAGATGTTGGTTTAGTTGGCTTTCCTTCAGTTGGTAAATCAACTTTATTATCGGTGGTAAGTAAAGCAAGACCAGAGATTGCTGAATATCACTTTACAACGATTACACCCAATCTTGGCATGGTACAAGTAGGCGATGGACGTAGTTTCGTCATGGCTGATCTACCGGGTTTGATTGAAGGTGCAAGTGAAGGTAAAGGACTTGGTATTCAGTTCTTACGTCATATTGAACGCTGTCGTGTCATTATTCATATCATTGATATGGGTGCAAATGATGATCGTGATCCAATTAAGGACTATGAAATAATTAATAAAGAATTGGGTCAATATACGTATCGTTTATTAGAACGGCCTCAAATTGTGTTGGCAAATAAGATGGATTTAGATGGAGCGCAAGATAATCTTAATCGATTTAAAGCGGCTTATCCAGATCTTGAAGTATTTGAAACAACAGCGATTATTGCGGAAGGACTTGAACCAGTACTATATCGTGCTGCTGATTTATTACTTACAACTCCTCAGTTTCCTTTGTTTGATGAAAAAGATGAAACAATTGAAGGCGTATACTATAAATTTGAACCAGAAGCTCCTTCTTTTGCGATTCATAATATGGGAAATGGTCATTGGTTGCTTGATGGAGAGGGAATTGAACGTTCTTTCAAAATGAGTAAGATAGATAATGAAGAAGATGCGATGCGGTTTGCTCGTAAATTAAGAAAAATGAATGTTGATGAAGAATTAAGAAAAGCCGGATGTAAAGATGGCGATGTTATTTCTTTATGTGATGTTGAATTTACATTTATGGACTAAAGGTGATGAAAATCATCTTTTTTTCGATTCATTAAATGATAGGAGAAATTAATATGCCTAAAATTGGATTAAGAATTTTAAAATCATCGCTTGCTGTATTTATCTGTTTTCTTATTTCTTTATTAAGACAAAACAGTGGTATTGTTTTTTATTCCTGTATTGCAGCAGTTTTATCAATGCAGCAAAATGATACAAATACAAAAAAAGTTGCTAGAAATCGAATTGAAGGAACTTTTATCGGTGGAATTATTGGCATGTTTACACTCTTATTTGAACGAGCATTTATCCCAAATGATATGATTGTATTACAGTATGCTTTTATTTCATTAATGATTATTCCTATTATTTATATTACTGTTTTATTGAAAAAAACATCTGCATCTTATATAACCTGTGTTGTCTTTATGAGTATTACGGTATCGCATGCAGTGGATATCAATCCCTATCTATTTGCTTGGAATCGTATTCTAGATACATTAATTGGTATTTTTGTAACATTTGGAATTAATTGTGTACATTTACCATATCGATACAATAAAGATGCGTTATTTCTCTGTGATTTTGAAGAAACTTTATTAAATGAAAGAAAACAGTTGAGTTCATATACCGAAATAAAGTTAAAACAGTTATTAGAAAAGCATGCGAAAATTATGATGATGAGTGAAAATCCACCAACATCAATTCTACCTTATATTCATAATATTGATTTCACAATGCCAATTGTTTGCATGAATGGCGCGTCTTTATATGATATTAAAAACAATCAGTATTATAATAATAAGATGATTGATAAAAAGTCAGTTAAAGAATTATTATTAATTTGTAAATTACTCAATATTAATTGCTTTATTCATTCAATTCTTCATGGAACTTTACATGTTTATTTTAATGAATATAAGAATCGTGTGGAAGAATCTATTTATGCACCATTACAAAAAGCAAATAATCATATTTATATATGTGAAGATTTCCCTGATAATGGTGAAGTACTTTACATTGATTTAATTGGTAAAAATGAATTGATTAAAGAACTTTTACAACATATTAAAGAGAAGCAATTAGATATGAAGATAATAATTAAAAATATTGAAGAGAATAAAATGTATACAAATCTTAAGATATATTCAAATGTTACTAGTAGGGAACAATCAATCCATGAATTTATTAAAAGAAATGAAGAAAACGATATATTTGTTTTTAGTAACAATCGAGAAGATATTGAATGTATGAAACAAGCAACTTCTGCTTATACAATGAATCCTGAAATGAAACATATTGCCATTCAATTGGATTTAAATAAGAGTGATGTAATCGTACGTAAAATGACTAAATTATTTCATTCGCATAAAAAATGACCTAGAGAACTAAGTCATTTTTTTATGTTTATTTATTTACGTAAGTATCGATAAAATGAAAGACTGTTTTATAGTATTTATCTGGATCAACATCAGCACTTGCTCCATGTCCTGCACCTTTGATAATAAGTAATTGCTTTGGACCTTTGTAAGACTTATATAGTTCTAATCCCATTCTTGTAGGTACATAGTCATCGCTACCACCATGAATAAATAGAATTGGAAGCTTTGTCTTCTTGATTTGATCAATTGCACTAGCATCACTAAAATTGAAGCCAGCACGCACTTTCGCAAAGACTTGAGCAGCTGGTAGGAAAGGAAACTCAGGTAGAGAAAAGCGTTCTTTTAATTGATCTTTAAACATTTCATATGCTGTTGTATAACCACAATCTTCAATGACAGCCTTAACATTCTTTGGAAGTTTTTCACCACTAGCCATCATTACGGTTGCTGCTCCCATTGATTCTCCATATAAAATAATTTCTGCTTGTGGATCCTTCTCAACAATTTTATCTACCCACATTACTACATCATTCTTTTCGAAGTAACCCATACCAAGATATTTACCTTCACTATGTCCTCGTCCTCTTTGGTCGGGAGTAAGTACATGATAACCTTTTTCATAGAATGGTTTAATAGCAGGAGCTATATCACGATTATCAACCGTATAGCCGTGAATTGCGAGTATGTATTTATGAGAATCTTTATTATTTTCATAAAAACGACTCCAAAGCGATAATCCTTCTTCATTTTTTTCAATCCAAACATTTGTTTTTATATCTTTAACCCATTTGTCATAATCTTTTTGAGCTTTTGTATCTTGAATCCCTGTATATTTTTCATTACCCATAGAACCAATATTACCAGCTTCATCAACCGTGATTGCATAATCAACTAGAAAGTTACCGGCAAAGGCACTAATACTTACAAATAAAACCAAAATGATGCTAAATAGAATAATCCAAAACTTCTTTTTTTTAAACATAAATTTTACCTTTCTCATATGACTGGCATATTATACAAGACATTACTTTGAATGTCAAACTAATTTAAGTTTTATATTTAATTATACAAGAAAGAGAAGTGTATCTTAATTATATAAATCAATTTATTTTAGTTAAAGTTAATTTGTTTATTCCACATCTATCATTTTATTATTTAATATTGTTCATTTGCTATATAATTAGGATAAGAGTATAATAAAACCAGTTATATATTGTACATATTTGAAATATATAGATTTTTATATTATTTGGAAAGATAAATTTTGTTACTAAATACAATTTGTAAGGAGTGTATTTATGATTGAATCAAATTATATTTATAAACAAACATTTGAAAAATTAGTGAATAATGTTCCTGGAGGATTAGCCATTTATCGAATTGGTGAAACGTTTGAAACATTATATTTTAATGATGGTGTTTGCTTCTTAACAAATCATACAAGGGAAGAATATCTTAAAATAATTCAACATGATGCAATGGATATTGTATTTCAAGAAGATCGTATTTTACTACAAAATGAAATAAAGAATGCAATTAGTGAGCATCGTGAAATTAATATTTCATATCGAATTATTAATAAAAATATGAAACCTGTTTGGGTTCATCTCTCCGGTAATTTAAAAGAAGTTGAAGGAGAAGGATTACTTATTTTTGCTATTTTCATGGATATTAGTGATGAGCGTAAAATTCAAGATTTATTAAGTGAAAGAGCTGAAAGAGATAGTTTAACCGGTTTATTGAATCGAATTGGTTTTGAGAATCGGATTAATAATGATTTAAGTAAGCATAAAATTGAAGATTGTGCCTTTATTATGTTAGATATTGATAATTTCAAAACAATAAATGATGATTTTGGTCATTTGAGCGGAGATTATACGCTTTGTAAAGTCGCAAATATTTTAACTCATATCTTTTCTGAACATAGCTATGTATCACGAATGGGTGGAGATGAATTTGCAGTCTTTATTAATCATATCGGTTCTCTTGATTTATTAAATAGTAAAATTGAACATTTCTATCAAACAATTTCAGATGAACATAATAAAGATATAAAAAGTATGTTATTAAAATGTTCCTTAGGTATTGCTTTATCACCAAAGGATGGTTATGTATTTCAAGACTTATATGCAAATGCAGATAAAGCATTATTCTATGCGAAACGTAATGGTAAGAATCAATATCATTATTTTTCTAAGGGAATGGAACATGTTGGACCATCTTTGCTATCGAATATGGAATGGTTGTTAGATGAAACTTCTAATGGTGTCTATATTACAAATAGTGAAACTTATGAACTGTTATACGTAAATAATGTAACGAAAGCATTATGTGGTATAAAAGGCGACGAATATTTAGGAAAGAAATGCTATTCACAACTATTAGGTAAAGATCATCCTTGTGAAATATGCAAACTTTCTAAAATGTCTTATGATTATTTTTATGAAAGAGAGTATACTCTTGAAAAACCTCTCCGTTATTTAATTTTAAAAGGTAAATTATTCAATTGGAATGGTATTGTTGCTCATGTTGAGTTTTTAACTGATAATACTCAAGGAGCTTTAATTACAAAGGAATATGAAAAAACCGCAAATCGATTGCAATCTTTAATGGATTTCATACCAGGCGGTATTGGAATTTTTGAAGTAGAAAACAAAAAGATTCAGGTACCATATTTAAATGATGGATTTTTTAAGTTAATTCATTTCCCAATCACTGAAAAGAATCGTTTCATTGGAAACTTTAATCGAGATATTGTTCATTCAGAAGATATTAATGATTTTTATAATGAATTATATGCAGCGATTGATGAGAATCGTGAAATGAATATCACATTTCGTATTAAAAACACAAGTAATGGTTATCAATGGCTTAATATGCAAGCCATCATTGTAAAACAATTAGAGTCTAAAACTACTTTGTATTGTTCTTTTTCGAATGTAAATAGTCTAAAAGATAGTGAATTGAAAGCAAAATTACAAAAAGAAAAATTTGATATTGCACTTAATAATACTGATATCTGTATTTGGGAATACAATATTAAAGAAAAACTTGCAATTCAATCAAATAATTCATTAAAAATATATCCTTTTGGAGAAATCATTCATAATTTACCTGAGTCAATTATTGAAAAAGGTTATATTAGTGAGGAAAGTATCGAAGATTATCGTGAACTATATCGACGAATCGATCGAGGTATCAAGAAAAGTGTCGCAGATATTCACTGGATTGGTTTTGGTAAGAATAATGATTGGTGGGCTAGAATAACTTATTCGCTCATTTATGATGATATGAATCAGCCAATCATTGCAATGGGAGCAACGACTGATATTACAAATGAGAAAATGGCAATTCGTCGCTATAATGAAGAACTTGATAATCGCCAATTGATAACACCCTCAACGATTGTTTCTTTTAAAATGAATCTAAGCAATAATAAAATTGAAGAGAGTATTATTAATGATAATAAATTAGCATATTTTAATGATATTAAATCAATTGATGTTTTATTTTCAGAAGTTCAAAGAACGATGGTAAGTGCAACAGATATCGAGAAGGCTAAAATTTTGAATCGAAGTATTTTATTACAAAAATACTCTCAACAACAAACACATCTTGAAACCGAATATCGCCGCTATTTTGGGAATGGATACATTCGTTTTCTGCATGTTAATATCAATTTAATGAAACATCCTGAGACTGGTGATATTATGGCCTTTATATATACAACAGATTATACAGAAACTAAAGTAATTGAATCAGCAATTCGCAATTTTGTTAAGTATTATTATGACTATATTATGTTTATAAATGGAATACAAGGTAAATATAAAATATTTGATAAAAAGGAACAACTCAATTATTATCAAGGAATGAGTGAAGGATCTTACTATGATTATTTTGCTTCTTATGTTGAGCATATGAAATCAGATGAAGAAAAAGAAAAATTCATGGAAAAGATTAAATTGGAAAATATTTATAATGAGTTAGAATCTAAAGATACGTATGAGTTAGCAATAACACAATTATCAGAACAAGGAGAACTAGTTCCTAAAGAACTTCGCTATTCTTATATTGATAAAGAAAGTAAAAAAATATTATTAGCACAATTTAATTTAAATCGTAAAAATACTCAATAATATATTTGTGAAAGAAAAGGTTGTACTTCTTTTCTTTCACAAATTTTGTTATGATAGTAATTGTAAAGTGAGGTAACTTATGAAATTAGTATCTTGGAATGTCAATGGGATTCGGGCATGTGTAAATAAAGGCTTTTATGATTTTTTTAATGATATCAATGCTGATATCTTTTGTATTCAAGAAAGTAAAATGCAAGAAGGTCAGCTAGAATTTATTACTCCTGATTATCAAATATATATGAATAGTGCAGATAAGAAAGGTTATAGTGGAACGATAACTTTTAGTAAGATTAAACCATTATCGGTACATTATGATATGAATGAGGATGAGCATGCTCATGAAGGGCGGATGATTACCCTTGAGTATAATGATTTTTATTTGATTAATGTATATACACCAAATTCAAAAGAAGGTTTAATTCGTTTGGATTATCGAATGAAATGGGAAGATGATTTTAAAACTTATGTAATGCAATTAGAATGTAATAAACCAGTCATTATATGTGGCGACTTAAATGTTGCACATCAGGAAATTGATATTAAAAATCCTAAAACAAATCATAAGAATCCGGGTTTTAGTGATGAAGAAAGAGCTAAAATGACAAGTTTATTAAATTCTGGATTAATTGATTCTTATCGTAGCTTTTATCCAAATCAAGAGAATGCTTATTCTTGGTGGAGTTATCGTTTCAATGCAAGAGCAAAAAATGTTGGTTGGCGAATTGATTATTTTTTAGTATCATCAGTTTTAAAAGAACAAATGAGAGATGCTCACATTCATTCAGAAATATTAGGGAGTGATCACTGTCCTATTTCTCTTGATTTAGAAGTTGCAATGTAATTTTATTTTAATATTATTAAATGTTTTTATGAAAGAGGGATAAAATGATAAAAGAAAAAGGTGTTGGATATTGTGGATTATCATGTGCTAGTTGTAGCAAAAATGATATTTGTGAAGGGTGTCATCAACTAAATCCTGAAGAGAAGTATTGGTGTGAGAATTTGCGTTGTTGCTTAGAAAAAGGACTTCAAGGGTGTTGGGAGTGTGATGATTTTCCATGCACGGGAACGATGCTAGATAAACCTAGAATATCTGCCTTTGCTAGTTTAATAAAAGAAGTTGGTCAAGATGAATTTTTAAATCATTTACATCGAAATGAACAAAATGGTATTACTTACATAAAAAAAGGTACAAATGCTGGTGACTATGATGCCTTTGATCAAGTAGCAGATATTGTTGCTTTTATTAAAAATAATTAAACGGAAACGTAAGTAATCTTACGTTTTTTAAAAGTGAATTGTCGAGTAAAGTCTGTTATAATAATGGAAGGTGATAGAATGATAGCATTTATTAGAGGAATCATATTCGCAATTGCAAATGATCATGTAATTATTGATAATCAGGGAATTGGTTATCAGGTTTATGTTGCGAATCCAAGTAGTATGACTTTGAATCAGGAACTTACTTTGTTTACCTACCAACATGTTCGTGAAGATGCGATTACGTTGTTTGGTTTTCTCACAAGAGAAGAACATGATTTGTTTTTACGTTTAATCTCGGTCAAAGGTGTTGGTCCTAAAACAGCATTAAATATAATGAGTGTTGGTGGGACGGATGGAATTGTTGAAGCAATTGAAAATGGTAATGTTGATTTTTTAAAGAAATTACCTGGAATTGGTGCGAAATCTGCCCAACAAATTGTTTTGGATTTGAAAGGTAAATTAGTATTAAATAACGATGCAACCTCCATTAATAAAGATCAAAATTATTTAGATGCATTGCTTGCTTTAAAATCATTGGGATATAAACAAAATGAAATTAATTCTATTAGTAAAGAACTTGCGGCAATGAAAAAAACAACGGTTGATGAATATATCCGTTGTGCATTAAGTATTATGTTAAAGAGAAAAGGGGGATAATATGGAACGAGTTGTATCAAATGAAGAAGAAATTATCGATGATGAAGCAACGCTTCGTCCACAATCGCTTAAGGAATATGTTGGTCAAAAAGATTTAAAAGATAATTTGGCTATTTTTATTGAGGCGAGTAAGCAGAGAAATGAAGCATTGGATCATGTTTTACTTTATGGTCCTCCAGGACTTGGAAAAACAACATTAGCTTATATATTGGCAAATGAAATGAATGTCCATATTAAAACAGCAAGTGGTCCAAGTATAGAAAAAGGTGGAGATTTAGCTGCTATTTTGTCAACCCTTGAAGCCGGGGATGTATTGTTTATTGATGAAATTCATCGATTACCAAAACAAATCGAAGAAATTTTATATCCAGCTATGGAAGATTATTGCATTGATATCGTTGTCGGAAAAGATGCAACGGTACGCTCTATTCGCTTAGATTTACCGCCTTTTACTCTAATTGGTGCTACCACTAGAGCGGGAGATTTGAGTGCGCCTTTGCGTGATCGCTTTGGTATCGTTTCACAGTTACAGTTCTATAGTATGGATGAATTAAAATTAATCATTAAACGTAGTTCAAGAGTATTAGATACAAAAATTGAAGAAGATGCAATCAATGAAATAGCTAGAAGATCACGTGGAACACCACGAATTGCAAATCGCTTGTTTCGAAGAGTAAGAGATTTTGCACAAGTGATGAATGATGGACTTATTTCAAATGAAATAGCTACCATGGCCCTAGATCGTTTAAAAGTTGATCATTTAGGTTTAGATAATGTCGATCATAAATACTTAAGAGGAGTTATTGAACGTTTTCTTGGTGGACCAGTAGGTCTAGATGCTTTAGCATCTAGTATTGGTGAAGAAACAATGACACTTGAAGATGTATATGAACCATATTTATTACAGATTGGCTTTATTAATCGTACACCACGAGGTCGAGTTGCGACTAAGAAGGCTTATGAACATTTGGGTATTTCTTATCAGGAAGATATGTTTGGAGATAATAAGTAGATGAATGAATTACAATGCAATCAATATAAAAAGATTGTAAGAGAAGAACTTGTTTTAGCTTTAGGATGTACAGAACCTATTTCCATTGCTTATGGTGCAGCCATTGCTCGTGAAGTGCTAGGTGAATTTCCAAGTAAAATGTGCGTCTATGCTAGTGGTAATATTATTAAAAATGTAAAAGGTGTCATTGTCCCTGGAAGTGAGGGACTAAAAGGAGTTGAAGCAGCAGCTATTCTTGGTGTTGTAAGTGGAGTAGCAGCGCAAAAACTTGAAGTCCTAAATAATGTAAAGAAAGATGATTTAAAGACTGTAAGAAAATTATTAGATGAAAAGTTTTGTAAAGTAGAATTAATTGAAAATGTTGAAGGTCTTGATATTTGGGTTCATGTATGGGGTAAAAAGGATCAAGTTCAAGTACAACTTCTTCATACCCATACGAATATATCTAAGATTATTAAAAATGATATCATAATCGAAGATAATCACTGCGTTGAAGGTGATTTTAATACTGCTTTAACTGATCGTAAATGTTTGAATATTAAAGATATTTATGATTTTTCAAAAAATGGAATATTCGATGATATACAAGAATTATTAGAAATGCAGATTACTTACAATATGGAAATTGCTTATGAAGGCTTAAAAAATTCTTATGGTGCTGAAGTTGGTAAAACGTTATTAGAATCAACAAATGATATTTATAATGAAGCAATTGCTTATGCCGCAGCTGCAAGCGATGCACGAATGAGTGGCTGTAGTAAGGCGGTTATGAGCAATTCTGGAAGTGGTAATCAAGGTATTACTTGTAGTGTTCCAGTTATTTTGTATGCGAAGCACAAAGGACTTGATCATGAAGCATTATTACGAGCTTTATTGTTTTCAAATCTTGTGACAATTCGTTTAAAAACAGGAATTGGTCGTTTATCTGCTTATTGTGGTGTTGTATGTGCAGCTTGTGCTAGTGTTGCAACGTTTGCCTATATGGATCAAGGAAGTATGAGACAGATAGAAGATACGATTATTAATACGCTTGGATCGATATCAGGAATGGTATGTGATGGTGCAAAACCATCTTGTGCAGCTAAAATAGCATCGGCTTTATATAGTGGTGTAATTGCTCAGAAATTGGCAATGAATCATCATGTTTTTGCACCTAATACAGGTATTATTAAAGGTGATATTGAAGCTACGATTGATGCAATTGGCTATCTTGGCCGGGTTGGTATGAAAGAAACGGATACTTGTATTTTACATATGATGATTGATTAATTTTTGTTTGCACTTATTATTGCTGCAGACAGATAACTTAATAGTTTAGTTAACAATTCAACATAGGTCAGTAAGTTTTTTTCTTCGATAAGAAATAGCGTGAAAATACCTAAACAAATAATAATTAACAAAGCGTGTAATAGCGCTTTTTTTTTGATTCCTCGGCCTAATATAAAACCACTGATAAAGTATAAGATCACACCAATAATCCAACAGCATAATACAAAGAATTGATTCGATATAATATTATTATAGTATAAAGTTGCAAAAACAAGAGAACATAGTAAAGTAGACAACAATAAGAAACCTAATGAAATCAGAATTGTTTTACATTTAATTAACATTTACTCACCTCACTTTATTTTATGTAAAGTTGAATCAAACTATGTTAGAAAGGCGAAAACCAAATGGAAGAATATTTAATTCTAATTGTAAAGTGTTGTATTTCATATTTTGTGATTATTATTGCATTGAGAATTATGGGGAAAAGAGAAATTGGGGAATTATCAATTTTTGATATTGTAATATTTTTAGTAATGTCTGAATTATTAGCATTATCCATTCAAAATGAATCGAATATTATGTTTTCATTAGTTCCAATCGCAACCTTAGCATTCTTACAAGTAGTTATCTCTTATGTCCAATTAAAGAGTAAAAAAATAAGAGATATCATAGATGGGAAGTGTGTTATTTTAATACATAATGGTCATATTAATCAAGATATAATGAGAAAAGAGCGCTATACAATTGATGATTTAATGTTACAACTGAGAAGCCAAGGAACGGTAGTTCCAGATGAAGTCGCCTTTGCCATATTAGAAAATAGTGGAACTTTATCCGTAATCACAAAAAAAGAATGTAAAGTAAAACATCCTTATCCACTTATTAGTGATGGAACGATTGATATTGTTTCATTACTTGAAATTAATAAAGATAGCAATTGGTTGATTGCATCATTAGCGAGTCAAGGAGTAGAAGACTATCATGATGTTTTTTTATGTTTATTAAAAAAAGATGGTTTATTTGTTATTAAAAAGGAAACAAAATCTAAGAATAAATTATTTCATCGATCTTGAATTAAGGCAATTGAAATGTTAATCGCATGAAGTATGGTTGTGACAATCATCCCAAAACATAAAGCAAATGGTAAGATAGCAGCTTTCCCATAAGCATTAAAAAAAGTTACACACAGAATCCGAATCAAAGAACCAATCAAAGTATCAAACATTGCTCTTTTCGAACGAGATAAAGCATGTAGCATACTTGAAAGGGCCGGTTGTAATGAATAAAAAGCAAAAGGCCATGCAAGTGATTTTAGTAAAGAGGCTCCATGAGTGTTTTTATATAATAAAATAAGTAACTCTTCACTATAATTGTAACAGAGATAGGAAGATACAATACCAATCATGAAACAAATGCTAATAATAACGTTAAACAATTTCTTAGCTTTTTTTACATTTCCTCTAACATAATGAAATGTAAAAGCAGGTAATAAAACATTACTTAGCGTAATCGTGATAAAAGAGGGCATGGTAATTAAAGGTAAGAGATAACCATTTAATATTCCATAAGTATTTACCATGATTGATTGTTCCTTACTATTTAATGCTAGGACCATTACAATTGGTTCAAAGAAATAAGTTAATGAACCAATAAAACGACTACCAACCATTGGCAGAGATACATCTAGTATTTCTTTATAATACTTAATACTTAAAGGAATCTTATTAGTAGATTCTAACTTATGAGTTTTAAATACAAAACATAGCATATAAAGAGAAGAACATACTTCTCCAATCGTAATAGAAAACATTGCGATACTAGCCATGGATTGAGCATTCATACTAGGATTTATATAAAACATAACAATCAAATATATAATTCTCGATAATTCTTCAAATATTTGTGATCCAGTTGCAATTAGATGTAATTGAGTTCCTAATAAATATCCTTTTAAAATACCAGATAAAGATACCATTGGAATTAAAGGAAGAATTGTATAACATATTTCTTTCATTTCAACTTGTTTTAAGATGAATTGTGATAAAAACGGAATAAATAATATAAAAAATATAACTAGAATACTATTATTTATTAAACTTAATATAATGGCGGCCTTTAAAGAACTACGATGATTTTTTTGTTGTGCGATTACTTTTGATAAGGCACTAGGAATCCCCATTTGTGCTAGGGTTATTACCATAACCATCGTAGGTGAGGCTAATGCATAGTAATTCATTGCGGTTGTGCTTAAGGATCTTGCTAAAAAAATTCGAATTGAGAAAGATAATAGTTTCGCAATTAATGATATAAAGATCAAATAAAAGGTGGATCTTATTATTTTTTTTTTCATTTTAGGATCCTTTCATTCTTTAAAGTTTATGTGATCAAACTTAAAATATATCTGATAATTTTTTTTAATTATAAAAATTTAAGAATAGAATTCAAATAGACAAGTTAAAAAAAACTTTCATTCATGAAAAAGGATTGCGTAAAAACGCTTATGGCTTTATAATAAATGTTGCGATATGAAAGGATTGATAAGATGAACACGCTCGATTTAAAAGAAAATAGTCAAATAAAATTAGCAATTTCGCTTAAAACAAATCAATTAAAGCGTGAACAATTGTCATCTCTTACTTATCAATTTGTTGAAACTACATTATTTGGATATAAGTGGAAGCGTTGTGAGAAACTTTCACTACATCAAGCAATTGATGATATCTTTAACTTAACAATTGGGGAAGTAGTTGCTTATTTATCAAATCAAGCAATTATAATGGGATCGCAAATGGAATTTAATGATTTTAACGATCTACTTGGAGGAAATTGAATATGAAAAAGTCTCGATTATATGTATTTGGTGGAACAGTTGTTGCCTTATTTATTATCATCGCATGTTTTGCAAGTGACGTAGCAAATAATATGCGTTTAGGATTGGATCTACAAGGTGGATTTGAAATTGTTTATCAAATTCAGCCATTAAAAGAAGGCGATGCAATTCCTGATATGAGTGCAGTTGCACAATCAATCTCAAAACGTATTGATATTTTAGGAGTGAATGAACCAGATATTTCTGCCGAAGGAGAAGATCGTGTTCGTGTTCAACTCGCTGGAGTAAAAGATATAACACAAGCTCGAAAGATTATTTCATCGAGTGCAAATTTAACTTTTAGAGATGTAAATGATAAACTATTAATGGATGCAACCGTATTAAAAAAAGGTGGAGCATCATTAAGCTTCGATAATGCAGGTAAACCAAGTGTTTCCTTAAAGATACAAGATCAAAATCGATTTTATAATGTAACTTCAGAAGTATCAAAAGCAGCGAGTGGTCAGAATTTAATGGTTACTTGGTTGGATTTTGATCCTAATAGCGATTCTTATGCAGCAGAAGCCCAAAAAGAGAAACCTAAGTTTGTTTCTTCAGCAAGTGTTTCTCAAGGAATTAGTGGAGATGCTGTTATTAGTGGAAATTTCACAAAAGAAGAAGCTAAACAAATGGCAGATTTAATTAACTCAGGTTCTTTACCATTTAAAATGAATGAAATGTATTCCAATGCAGTTACTGCTGATTATGGTGCCAATGCCTTTTCATCAACGATATTTGCAGGAGCAGTTGGAATCGCTTTAATTATGTTATTTATGATTTTTGCTTATCGTCTTCCTGGTGTTATTTCCGCAATTTCAATTGCAGTTTATGTATTTGTAGTTTTCTTAATCTATAATACTATGGGTGGTGTCTTTACCTTATCAGGTATTGCTGCTTTAGTTCTTGGAGTAGGAATGGCTGTCGATTCTAGTATTATAACCTTTGAGCGAATTAAAGATTCAATGTATGCAGGTAGAAGTGTAAAAAGTGCCTTTTATGAAGGTAATAAGAAATCTTTACTAACTATTTTTGATTCTCAACTTACAACTTTTATTTCCGCATTAATCCTTTATATATTTGGAACTGGTAGTGTTCGTGGATTTGCGACAATGTTAATTGTTTCGGTTATCGCTACTTTCTTATTAATTGTCTTTATCGTTCGTTTCTTATTAGGATTAATTGTTGAAAGTGGTATTTTAGATAATCGACGTGATTTATTTGGTGTTAAAGATAGTCAAGTTCCTAATGTTTCAAAAGGAGAAAACCAATTTTACTTTGGTCCTTTCAAATCATTTGATTTTGTTGGCAAGGCCAAGTATTTTATAATTACTTCCATAAGCATTGTTGTTTTAGCACTTGCCTGTGGTGTTTTCCAAGCCGCAAATGGGAATGGTCCATTCAATTTAGGGATTGACTTCACGAGTGGTACAAAGATTACCGTTCAAAGTGATACAAAAATAAGTGAAACAAAGATTCGTGAGATATTTAATAAAAATGATTTAAAAGCAAGCGCTGTTAAATTATCTGGAGATAAGAGTAATATTGCGAATGTTACAGTTAAAACGGCAATTAGTGAAAAAGATATGACAAAACTAAAAGCTGATTTAAAAGCTGTATATAAATATGATGTAAATGATAATGTCGTAACTCCAGTAATTGGTAGAGAATTAATTAAAAATGCGGTTATTATATCACTACTAGCATGGATTGGTGTCTTAATTTATATTTCATTAAGATTTAAATGGGATTATGCCATCAGTGGTATTATTGCCTTAATTCATGATGTCTTTATCATCCTTGCTTTCTGTGCTATTTTCCGATTAGAAATCAATACCGAAATCATTGCGGTTATGTTGGCAATTATTGGTTATTCGATAAATAACTCAATTGTCGTATTTGATCGTATTCGTGAAACATTAAAACGTCATTCAAAATTTGAAATGACACCTGAATTATATAAAGGTGTTGTGAATGATGCCTTACAGAATACATTGATTCGTTCCACTTTATCTTCTTTCACAACGATTCTACCAGTAGTATGTTTATTATTCTTAGGTTCTAATGCTATCTTTACCTTTAATTTAGCTTTAATTATTGGTTTAGTTGCTGGTACTGGTTCTTCTATGTTTATTGCTTCACAATTATGGTTATATATCCGTATTCACCATAAAGAAAAACCAAAGAAATTAAAGAGTTATAAAAAATTAGATGAAGTAACGGAAATGATTATTCCCGGAGTTAATGATTAGGTTATAAGTAGGAATCAATTAATTTGATTCCTTTTTTTAAGCAAATTAAAGATAAATAGATTAAAAAATGTTACTATATACGTTAGATAAGGAAGTGAAACATTCAATGAAATATCAAGCATGCGAATATTTAAATTATTTAGATATCATGAAAAAGTATAATACAAATGAATTAGTTGCGAAGGTAATTGCTAGTAAACACTTATCGATTGAACAGATGAATCAATTATTTGTAGTTCCCAAGTTAAGTGATCCAATGTTAGTTACTGGAATTAAACAAATTGTAGATCGATTACATCAAGCTTTACTAAAACAAGAACAGATATTAGTTTGTGGAGATTATGATGCAGATGGAATTTGTGCTACTTCAATTATCGTAAAAGCACTCAAACAATATGGATTAACTTGTGGCTATTATATTCCCAATCGTTTTAAAGAAGGATATGGCTTAAATGAACAGACGGTTCATTTAGCAAAGGAAAAAGGATATAAAATATTATTAACGGTTGATAATGGTGTAAAATCATTAAAAGCAGCTAGTTTATGTAAATCATTAGGAATGGAACTTATCATAAGTGATCATCATAGTTATGATGAGATACCACCATGTGATTATTTTCTACACCCAACGCTTATGCAACCTTTATTTCAATCAATGAGTGGAGCTGGTGTTGCTTTGTTGTTGAGTCGTGCTTTGATTGGTGAAGATAAGTTATCAATTATACTAGCTGGTATTGCGACAATTGGTGATGTTATGCCATTATGGGATGAAAATCGCTCAATCGTACGTCTAGCAATTGAATATTTAAAAGAGGGAAATGCACTACCAATTCAAAAATTAGTAAAACATGACGCTGAGTGGAATGAAACGCTGATTGCTTTTCAAGTTGTTCCAAAACTTAATGCAACTGGTAGATTGAGCGATATTGCGAATGCGAATATGACGGTACGCTATTTATTAAGTGAAAATGAAAGTGAAATTATGAAGTGCAGTAAGCAAATCAATGATTTAAATGAACTTCGTAAAATTAAAAGTGAAGAAATGAATCGAAAGGCCTATACGATGGTAAAGGAAGAATATCCATTTCAAGTAATTTATGATGCTGATTTTCATGAAGGGCTGTTAGGTATTGTTGCTGGTAAATTGAGTGAAAATTTAAATCGCCCAGTTATGGTTTTAACTCGAAAAGATAAACAATTAAAAGGCAGTATTCGTGCTCGTGGTGATTTAGATTTAACAAGTTTCTTTGAACCTTGTATTGATTTGTTCGATGCTTATGGTGGCCATAAGAGTGCAGCAGGGATTAGTATAGATCTTGATAACTTTAAAACAATGCGTTCTTATATTAATGAGACAATGAAACAAATTACGATCCATGATGATTTAATATT
Source organism: Erysipelotrichaceae bacterium (assembly GCA_036641395.1). Classification (GTDB taxonomy): domain Bacteria; phylum Bacillota_I; class Bacilli_A; order Erysipelotrichales; family Erysipelotrichaceae; genus JAVXTH01. The sequence goes on along the minus strand of JAVWEY010000006.1, from coordinate 6,569 downwards.
AGATTATATTCCTTTAACTGTTAGTGAGTTAAACATTCAAAATATTGCTTCATTATCAATGCTTTCTCCTTTTGGTCAAGGTTTTTCACAACCTTTATTTTCAATCAAGGCAAGTGATGATATGGTACTTAAAAGTATGAGTCAAGGAAAGCATTTAAAATGGAGTAATGATATGATTGATTTATTATATTTTAATCAAGGTCAACAATTAAATAAATTAAAAATGAAACAAGATTTTTGTTTTATTGGAACACTTTCACTTAACCAATTTGCAAATCGGATTCATATTAATATGATCGTTCAGGATTTAATTTAAAATTAATGCATTTTACTTAGGTATTTGATATAATGATAGTAGATTTAAGGAGGTTTTTATATGGATTTATCAAAAAATATTGCTAGTATTCCAGGGTTTCCCAAAGAAGGTATTATATTTCGTGATATTACCCCTTTGATGGCAGATGGTGATGCATTTCATGAAGCATGTGCTCAGTTAATTGAATTTGCGAAAGAAGTAAAAGCAGAAGTAATTGTTGGTCCAGAAAGTCGTGGTTTTATTTTTGGTTGTCCAGTAGCCTATGAACTGGGTATTGGTTTTATTCCAGTTAGAAAACCTGGTAAACTACCAAGAGAAACAATTGCAATTTCTTATGATTTAGAATATGGTAGTAATGAACTTCATATGCATATTGATGGTATAAAAAAAGGTCAAAGAGTATTAATTATCGATGATTTACTTGCTACTGGTGGTACAGTAAAGGCAACAAAAGAAATCGTCGAACAATTAGGTGGTAGCGTTGTTGGTTGTGGCTTTTTAATTGAACTAGTTGATTTAAAAGGAAGAGAACTTTTAAAGGATACAAAAGTTAAAACAATTTTAAGTTACGAAGGCGAATAAATTAAAAGGGCAATTGCCCTTTTGTTGAAATAAGGTGAAAAAATGGAAGCAAAAACAATTAGTACGTTTGATGAACTTCTAGATGAAGTGAAGAAATATATTCATAAAGAAGAAAATATCGATCTTATCACAAGAGCGTATCTTTGTGCTGAAAAAAATCACCAAGGTCAATTTAGACGAAGTGGAGAACCTTATACCATCCATGTCTTACAAGTAGGCTTTATCCTTGCTCAACTAAGGACGGGGCCTAAAACAATTGCAGCAGGTTTACTTCATGATACCATTGAAGATTGTGATATTGGTAAAGATGATATTATTGAAATGTTTGGGGATGAAGTTTATCAGTTAGTTGAAGCAGTTACTAAAATTGGTAATCTGAAATTTAAAGATGAAAAAGAATATTTAGCGGCTAATCATCGCAAGATTTTTATCGCAATGGCAAAAGATGTTAGAGTTATTTTAATTAAATTAGTTGATCGTTTGCATAATATGCGAACTCTTCAGTATATGCCAATTGAAAAACAACGCAAAATAGCAAATGAAACATTAGAAGTATATGCACCGATTGCTCATCGTTTAGGTATCAGTGAAATAAAGAATGAATTAGAAGATTTATGTTTTCAATATCTTGAAAAAGAAAAGTACTATGAAATAGCGAAATTAGTTGAACGACGTAAAGCAGAACGTGATTCACAAATACAAGAAATGATGAAAGAAATATCAACTTTATTAGTTGAAAATCATATTAATTTTAGAATCTTTGGTCGATCAAAACATTTGTATAGTATTTATAAGAAAATGGTGAAGAAACAGAAGCGCTTTGAAGAAATTTTAGATTTATTAGCGATTCGTATCGTAACCGATAATGAAACAGCTTGTTATGAAATTCTTGGTTATATTCATGCTACTTATCGTCCAATTCCTGGACGATTTAAAGATTATATCGCAATGCCAAAGATGAATATGTACCAATCGCTTCATACGACAATTGTCGCAGATGAAGGCAATATATTTGAGGTGCAAATTCGTACAGAAGCAATGGATGAAGTTGCGGAACAAGGAATTGCTGCTCATTGGCGTTATAAAGAAAATATGAATGGTGGTCGTGAATTTCATCAGAAAGAAATTGAAGAACAATTGCATTGGTTTAAAGATTTTTCACTGATGAGTGATGATATTAATGATGATGCCATGGAATATATGAATCTGATGCAGAAAGATATTTTTGAGGCAAATGTTTATGTTATGTCACCGAAAGGTAGAGTTATTGCATTACCAAACGGTGCAACACCAATTGATTTTGCTTATCGTATTCATACAGAGATTGGACACCGCATGGTTGGGGCGACAGTTAATGGGGTATTAGTTCCATTGAATACACCGCTTAAAACAGGGGATGTCGTTGCGATTCGTACCAATAATCAATCCGCAGGACCTAGTGAAGATTGGCTTAAAATTGTTAAATCACCCCATGCGAAAAATAAAATTCGAGCTTTCTTTATGAAAGAAGAGAATGAAAGACGTAATGATGGTGTTAAAAAAGGCGAAGAAATGTTAAGAGATGAATTAATCCGTAGAAAACAAGATGTAACTTTAATGGAAGGTAAACGGATTGATAGTATCGCATCTTCTTTAAGTTTCGCAACAGCTACTGATATTTTATATGCTTTAGGAACCAAGGTTGTCTCCGTACAATCGGTTGTTGAACGATTAGTTAAACATAAAACTTTTAATAATTTAGATAATGAAAATCTATTAAAAATGTTCAATCGTCAAGAAGCACGTAAAAAAGTTCCTAGTAAATCGGGTATAAGAGTCCCTGGTGTTGATACAATGAAGATTACCTTAGCTGCATGTTGTTCTCCCGTTCCTGGAGATGATATTGTAGGATATATTCAAACCGGACAAGGCGTTAAAGTTCATCGTAAAGACTGTCCTAATATCACAAAAGAAAAAACGCATTTGATTAATGTTGAATGGGACGATGAATTAGAAGAGAAGAGTTATGAAGTTCAATTAATTCTTAATTCTAATGATCGTAATTTCTTATTGTCAGATATTGTTATGATCGTATCCCAATGTAAAGCAGGATTGAATCATGTTGATAGTAAAGTAAATGAAGATAAATTGACAGCAACTACGAAAATGGCAGTTGTTGTGAAAGATGCACAACATTTAAAAACATTAATCGCAAACTTACGTAAAATTGATAGTGTAATTGATGTTTCAAGAATCATATTATAACTTTGGAGTATCCAATTGATACTCCTTTTTCTATTTGACAAATGATACAAACACAGTTAAAATAAAGATAATCTGTTGATCAAGAACTTTGTTATGAATGCTTACGAAAGAGAAAAGGGGATTTGGTGAGAGCCCTTATGTAAGTAAGTAATAAAAGGACACTTGTAAGGAATGCTTAGGAAATGAAGCGTCGTTGTCATCTGCGTTAGTGATGTAGAGGTGCATATCAATTGATATGAACTAAGGTGGTACCGCGCACATTGCGTCCTTAGATAAGGATGCTTTTTTTATACTTAAAAGGAGGATACATAAATGAGTTATCAAATGCCAAAAGGAACCCAAGATATATTACCAAAAGATATTAGTAAGTGGCATCAATTAGAGGATTTAATTAAACAATTTTGTTATGTCTATGATTATCAGGAAATAAGAACGCCAATCTTTGAACATACGAATGTATTTAAACGAGGAAATGATTCAAGTGATATGGTCAATAAGGAAATGTATACATTTACTTTAGACAATAGTTCTACCTCATTAACGTTGCGTCCAGAAGGTACAGCAGGTGTCGCTCGTAGTTTTGTAGAGAACAAAATGTATGGTTATAGTGATTTACCAGTTAAATTATATTATGTTGGTCCTCAGTTCCGTCATGAACGCCCACAAAAGGGTAGACAGCGCATTTTCAATCAATTTGGTATTGAAGTACTAGGAGCTAAGAATCCTTTGTTAGATGTAGAAACAATCGCATTAGGATGGTCTTTTGTTTCTGCTTTAGGTTTAAAAGATATGAAGGTATTAATTAATACACTTGGTGATGATGAAACACGCAGTGCTTATCGCATTGCATTACAAAATCACTTTAAAAATGATATTGAAAATATGTGTGGAGATTGTAAACGCCGTTATCAACAAAATCCACTACGAATTTTAGATTGTAAAGTTGATCATGAATTAGAAATAATGAAAACTGCACCTAAAATGAGTGATTATTTAACAGCAGATAGTAAAGCCTATTTTCAACAAGTTCTAGCAGGATTAGATGCTTTAGATATTCCATATGAAATTGATGATCGACTTGTTCGTGGATTAGATTATTATACGCATACAGTATTTGAAGTAGTTTCTGTTAATGAACAAATGGGTTCTCAATCAACAGTATTTGCTGGTGGTAGATACGATGGATTAGTTGAATATTTTGGTGGCCCTGAAATGTCTGGAATTGGTTGGGCAATGGGACTTGAAAGATTAATCTTAGCCTGTGAAGGAGAAGGCATTGAACTTGGAGAAGATGCAGCACTCGATGCCTATGTTTTGTGTTCAAATGAGAATCTTTCTTTACAAGCTTTTAAAGCCCTAACAATGATTAGAGCAGGTGGCTATCGTAGTGATATGGATTATTTAAACCGTTCCTTTAAGGCTCAGTTTAAAAGTGTTGATCGAAAACATGCTACCTTTGCCATTTTAATAGATGAAAAGGTACTTGAAGATGGAACGATTACGGTTAAGAAAATTGCTGATAAAAGCCAATTAATTGTGAAATTGGAAGATGTCGTTGATGCATTAGATCAAATGTTTGAAGATGATCATGATCATCATGAAGAATAGTGAGGATAAATTAATGAAGAAAACACATACATGTGGTGAACTATCACTTTTAAATTGTAATGAGAAAGTTACTTTAATTGGTTGGGTAAGTAAAAGAAGAAACTTTGGATCAATTGTATTTATTGATTTAAGAGATCGATGTGGTATAACTCAATTAGTGTTTGATGAAACATTAGCAGCCACAATTAGTAATGTAAGAAATGAATATATCTTACAAGTTCAAGGTAGTGTCGTTGAACGCAAAGATAAGAATTTAAATCTTACAACAGGTGAAATTGAAATAAAAGTTGAACAAGTTGAAATTATAAATAAAGCAAACACAACACCACTTATTATTGCGGATGAAACAGATGCTTTAGAAGATACTCGTTTAAAATATCGTTATTTAGATTTACGTCGTCCACTTATGCAAGAAAAAATTATGACACGTCATGCGATTGCACGCTCAATGCGTAATTATTTAGATGATCAAGGATATATTGAAATTGAAACACCATTATTAGGAAAATCAACACCAGAAGGAGCTCGTGATTATCTTGTTCCAAGTCGTGTTCATCCAGGTAATTTTTATGCTCTTCCACAATCTCCTCAATTGTTTAAACAGTTATTAATGATAGCGGGCTTTGAAAAATATTATCAATTTGCACGCTGCTTTAGAGATGAAGATTTAAGAGCAGATCGCCAATTAGATTTCACTCAAGTTGATATAGAAACAAGTTTTATGGACGAAGTAGAAATTCAAACGATGATGGAAGAAATGTTATGTAAAGTAATGAAAGAAGTAAAAGGAATTGATGTGAAACGTCCTTTCTTAAGAATGAATTATCATGATGCGATGAATACATATGGTAGTGATAAGCCTGATAATCGCTATGATTTGAAGCTTCAAGATATTGGCGATGTATTTACCAATAGTACATTTAAAGTATTTATGGACTGCCTTGCGAATAAAGGTAGTATTAAAGCGATTGTTGTACCTAATAAAAGTGATATGACAAGGAAAGAAATTGATCAATTAACCGACTTAGCAAAGAAAAATGGGGCAAAAGGTTTAGTTACATTAAAATTTAAGGAACAAAAACTAGAAGGCAGTATTGTTAAGTTTTTATCGGATGAAGAACAAACAAAATTAATTGCTACTTTAAACTTAAAAGATAACGATTTAGTTTTAATTGTTTCGGATCAATGGACTATTACTTGTGAAGTTTTAGGAGCATTAAGAATTTATTTTGGCTCTGAATTAAAACTAACAAGCAAAAGTGATTACTCATTTTTATGGGTGGTTGACTTCCCAATGTTTGAATATGATGAAGAAGAGGGAAGATATTATGCGAAACATCATCCATTTACACGTCCCAAGGCAAGTGATGAAGCTCTGTTAGATAGTAATCCTTCCGCTGTACGTGCTGATGCCTATGATGTAATCTTAAATGGATATGAATTAGGTGGGGGAAGTTTACGTATTTATGATGAAACGATGCAGAAAAAAATATTCACAATTCTTGGTTTCAGTGATGAAGAGATTAAAGAGCGCTTTGGCTTCTTTGTCGATGCCTTTCAATATGGTACACCACCTCATGGTGGAATTGCTTTAGGATTTGATCGAGTTGCGATGATTCTTACGGAAAGTGATAGTATTCGAGATGTCATTGCTTTTCCAAAGAATGCCAGTGCAAAATGTCCAATGTCTGATGCACCTAGTTTTGTTGATGAAAAGCAATTAGATGAACTTCATATTGAAATAAAAAAATAGGGTAATCTAAAATAAGGTGGGGTATACAAACTACGGGGTATAGAATAACGTAGGGTGAATCGTCCC
>JAVWEY010000005.1:0-50805 GCA_036641395.1 Erysipelotrichaceae bacterium | reverse complement strand
AGGATTACGTTTCCTTGTGCTAGAGTATCCTCATTTTCGGACTGCTTGGACATTTGCTGATAGCGATTCACACTATACACACATTAAGTCCTTCGTTGTCGTTGGCTCGACACCTACTATGACCTCAGCTGACTTCTTGTGATAAACCTTTTTCGACCAATGTTACCATCGCTGATTTTAAAGCTTATTGGACTTCATTGTTCACAAGACCTCCCAGGGTAAGACACCTATCTTTCTCTTTCACAACGTCTTGATTTACTGTCTTGGTTTTACGTTTACCTTTCGGACTTTGGTTTGTTAAGCAACCTTATCCACCATTTAGCCTCATATCAAGTTTCTGTTCGTACGCTCAAAAGATTTGCTACACCACTTCCTTCATCCTTACCATCACTGATAACGACTTGTGGTTCACTACGCTTGGTGGTAAATACCCACGACTGGACTTTCACCAGTTAGATAGATGCCATGCCTGGCACACTTAAAAAAGGCATAAAACTGCTTCTTTTACGCCTTACTTATTTAAACTATATTATTATATTAATATTCAAACTCATCTTCTTCTTTCAATCTTTTGTATTTATCATGAAATTCATAAATTTCCTTTGAAGAAAATGGTGAATGATGTTTCTTTATTTCACTTAACAAATATTCTAGTTGTTTCCAAATCACTTCATCTAATTCTTTACTATAACCCATGATTGCTCCATGTTCTTCATATTCATCTTCATCGAGAATGCTCCATTTCCCATTTGGTTGAACTTTCACATCTAAATCATAATCAATATTCTTAATCGCTTCTCCATCATATATACTAGGTGATGCGATATTACAATAGTAATGAATCCCAGTTTTTCGTATCATTGAAATTACATTGTACCAACGATCTGGATAAAAGAAACAAATAGCTGGCTCTCTAGTAATCCAAACTCTTCCATCACTTTCAACAACACAACTTCGATCCGTAACGCCAACAATCCGCTGATCACTCACTTCAATGATATATGCTTTTGCCCATGTTCGGTGTAATGAACCATCATGTTTAAAACTTCGAATATATACTTCATCTTTTTCATGTAAATTCATATGGTATCACCTCACGTTTTTTAATTATAACAAATTTTACGATGAATGAGTATAATTTCAATGAATATTTCTAGAAAAGACTACCATACTAATAAGGAAAGGAGTGATCTTATGAAACAAAAGATTATGTTATCAAGCAAAGATTTAATGTACTTAGAGGATTTATTAGCACAAACATGCACACTTAATAAACGTTTAACTCATGAAGTAACGATGCTTAGTGATCAAGACTTAATCAAAGAAGTAAACGATTGTATTACTAAAACAAACAATCAATGTCAAACCATGTTAGAACTTTTAAAAGGAGGAGAAGCTTATGCCAAATAAAAGTTATAGTGAAAAAGATATTATGAGTGAGTTATTAACTTCATTAAAACATTTAAAAAGTGAATATAACTTATTGACTCAAGAAGCTAGTAACTCTGACTTATATGAAGAAGTAACAAAGCTATATAACGAAATCTCATGTATGCAGCGTACTGTTTTTAACCTAATGAGTGACAAAGGTTGGTATAAAATGAAATCCGACACCGCAACCAAGATAAATCAAGCTTATAATAAATTATGTAAATGTGAGAGTGAATTATCCAAATAGGATATTTCGCTTTTTCTTTATCTCTGATAGAATAAGGATAAGAAAGTAGGGATCCTTATGAACCAACAAACATTATTAAATGCAGAAGCAGCATTAATTCAAGATGAAACAGATATCATCGCCAATTTAGCCAATTTATCTGCTTTATTAAATCAATACTTTGAAAGAATTAATTGGGTAGGTTTTTATCTATATAAGGAAGAACAATTAATTCTCGGTCCTTTCCAAGGTAATCCAGCCTGTCTTCGCATCCCTTTAACAAAAGGTGTCTGTGGCTTGTCAGCTACCACAAAAACAATGCAGAACATTAAAGATGTACACCAATTCCCTGGACATATCGCCTGTGATGAAGCATCACGTAGTGAAATTGTTTTTCCAATTCTAATCAAAGGCGAATTATTCGGTGTCTTAGATATCGACGCTCCAATCCCTAATCGCTTCACAATTGATGACGAAAAAGTATTATTTTCTTTTATCACAATCTTAGAAAAACACTTAGAAAAAAACTTCATTTCTGAAGTTTAGTTAATATTCAAATAAGCTGTTGCTATCTTTACCGCTTCTCGTGCCGAAAACAAACGACACTTGCCAAGCCCTAAATAGGTCGTACGTACAATTTTACGCTCTTCCATCACTTCCCCAACAACATTAAATCCTTCATTATTTAACTCTAAATCCAGCATATCTTTCCATGCTGTTTTTTTACTTTTTTCAATTGGTGCACTAACGATTCTAATTGGTAGTTTTTCACTATTATAATGCGCTAAGTTAAAAATGGCACAATCCTTATATTCACTTCCTAATAATAATACATAAGCATTTAAATCATATAATTTCCCTAAAGGAGAATCTTTTGATAATCCAAAATGAAGTGGATGTTTATCACAAATCACTTTCGCATATTTTCCCCAAGCAAGAAAAGAATAATTAGGATGATAAGATCTTACAATACCATCATTTCTCATAAACTGTAACACCAATTCATCACAATCCGTTGGTTTACTTAGTTTCTTATTAAACGGATAACTTGATTCTCGTACATCTTCCCAGCTTTCTTTATCAATATGATTTTTACTCATGCATGCTGGATCAACTAAATCCAGTGTAAAAGAAGGCATTACAATCGTCCCTTCATATCCAACACAATCCATAATCGCATCAATCATCGCTTGACTACCACCACTAATATAACCTAAATCCAACGCATTACCTTGGACTAATAATAACATTCCCTTTTGAATTCCCATCGCCTCTAATTGCCGTTTTATATCTTTCCTTGTGACTACATCTTCAATCATTTCTACTTGATTACTTTGATTGTTTTCAACCATTTTATATAATCATCCTTTTCAATAAATCCAACTTTTGTGTTTTCTTCACTGATTTCACCTTTATCGACAAAGAAAGTCATCGGCATTGTTTCATAGCGTGGTAATGTCATATTCAATTCACGAAGTTTATCTTCTTCTTGATCATTAATTGGAAGGTAATAAATCGTAAATGGTGTTTGTTTCTCAATTTTATTTAATACTTTTTCATATTCTGCGCAAGAATAACAATCTTCACTTGTTAGAAATATCAAAAAAGAATCTTTTGCTCGTACAATTTTTCGATTAATATCTTCCGCATTTGTTTTAATAATCTTATCATTTTCAACATAGGGGTCTTTTTTTGAACATCCACCTAGAATGAATAAACTTAAGGTACAAATACATAGTATCAGTTTCTTCATTTTCGAATTCCTCCTATTTTTCTTCAATATTATGTGCGATCTTTGATGCCGCTGCTGCTGCAATTGCACCGACAATATCATCAAGGAATGTATTACATTGTTCTCCCTTAAGATTTAGTTTTTCAATAATACCTGGTTTTATCTTATCGATATAACCATAATTTGTTAATGCAATCGAACCATATAAATTACAGATACCATAAGCTAGCACTTCGTCAATTCCATAAAGTGGTGTATCATTCATTAAAATACCTTTAAGTTCTAAATCATCCATTGTATTATTCTCGGCTGCACGATCTAAATAAATACCAGTAATAATCGCATGTTGCACTTCCCGTTTATGTAATACCGTATCAATTGCAGCTAAACAATGTTCATTGTTTAATTCCGGTAAATACTTTTTTTGTAGGAACATAACACAATCTGCAATATCTTGTATCTCAACACCTCGTTCAATTATCAAATCAACACATTTTTGATACATGATATCACCTGATTACCTTCCTTGGATATAGAATTTAACTTCTTCATTCCTAATCATTATTATACTACATAAACTTTATAATTTGTTTATTTTTTAAAAGTATTATAGAATAAACACAAGAGGTGAATTTATGAACAAAGATGAAATGATTCAATTCTATAAAGAATATGAAGAAAAGCTAAGTGCTTATCAAACTGCTTTAGAAACAATTGCTTTTGATCAAGCAACAATTGCCCCAAAAGCAGGAGAGGATGCACGTAATCAAGCAAGTGCTATGTTACATGGAGAATTATTTTCACATATGACAAATGAGCATGCAATGAAAGTTATGGATGATTTAACAAAAGAAGATATTGAACCGATTCTTTTAAAAAGCATTCAACAACGTTTACGTAGTATCCGAGATATTCGAATTCTTCCAAAAGAAGTTTATGTAGATTACGAGCGTACTTCTAGTAAAACCCAAAGTATGTGGGAAAAGGCAAAGAAGGCAAATGACTATAAGTTATATGAGCCTTATTTAATTAAATTAATAGAAAAGAAAAAGAACTTGTTAACATATCGAAAAGAATCTTTAAGCGATTATGAAAAATTATTAGATGATTTTGAAGAAGGTATGAGTATTGAAAAATACGAAGTATTCTTTCAAGAAATTAAAACAAAATTAATCCCTTTCATTAAAGAAATACAAACAAAGGGAAAAGCAATTGATACAACTCCTTTAGAAGTACTTTTCCCAATCAATAAGCAAACCGAATTTATGAAAGTACTACAATCCTATATGAACTATGATTCAAATTATTGTTATATGGGAGTATCGATGCACCCTTTTACGACAAAGTTATGTGATAATGATTTACGTATTACGACTGCCTATCATGAGCATGCTTTAACAAGTTCCATCTTTTCAACAATTCATGAATATGGTCATGCTTTATATAGTTTACAAGTTGACCGCAAATATGCAGGAAGTATTTTAATGGATAATATGTCCATGGGGATGCAAGAGAGTCAAAGTCGAATGTTAGAGAATTGTATTGGAAGAACAAAAGCTTATTGGATCAATAATTATAAGCCATTACAAAACCTTTTCCCTGAACAATTATCAAATATTTCATTCGATGATTTTATTAAAATGATAAATGCATCTAAGCCTTCTCTGATTCGTACCGAAGCAGATGAACTAACTTATCCCCTACATATCTTAATTCGCTATGAAATTGAGAAAGCTATCTTTAATGATAATATTAATTGTGAGCATCTTGATGAATTATGGGCAGATAAATATGAAGAATATTTAGGTGTTCGTCCATTAAATGATGCAGAAGGTATCCTTCAAGATATTCACTGGAGTGTTGGAGAATTTGGTTATTTCCCTACTTACGCACTAGGAAGTGGGTTTGCGGCCCAATTCTTCAAACAGATGAAACAGGATATCGATGTTGATGACTTATTAGCAAATAACAATTTTTCCGCAATAAGTGAATGGCTAAAAGAAAACATTCATCAATATGGATCCTATTTAAATGCAAATGAAATCTTAACAAAAGTAACTGGACATGATTTTGACCCAAGTATTTACACGGATTATTTAATAAATAAATATAAAGAAATCTATCATATTTAATTATTAAGAAATTTTAATACTTTTCAAAAATAGGATATAATTCCCTAAAAGGAATTATATCCTATTTCATTTTATTAACTTATTCTTCCTCTTCTTTATCTTTTGTAGCTGCTGCGATAATTTTTGTGCTAATCATCGGCGGAACTGGTTCATAACGATCAAATTCCTGTGTATAAGTTCCACGTCCCTGTGACATAGCTCGTAATTCAATCGGATATTTCATCATCTCTGCCATTGGTACATTGGCATTAATAACTTGATAACCATCTTTCATATCCATACCAACAATCATCCCACGGCGTTTATTAAAATCTCCCATAATCGTACCAGTAAATTCATCCGGTACTTTCACAAACACATTAACAATTGGTTCAAGTAAAATTGGATTAGCTTGTTCCATTCCTGCTTTATAAGAAAGGCGAGCCGCTTGTTTAAAAGCCATTTCAGATGAATCTACATCATGATATTTACCATCTAAAAGTGTAGCTTTAATATTAACGACTTTGTAGCCGGCTAAGATACCTTTATTCATACATTCTCTTAACCCAACTTCAACTGCTGGGAAGTATTGACGTGGAACTGCACCGCCAAATACTTTTTCTTCAAAAACCATTTCTTCTTCATCAGGATTCGGTGCAAATTCCACAAATACGTGACCAAATTGTCCATGACCACCAGTTTGTTTCTTATGACGTCCTTCACCAATTACTTTCTTTTTAATTGTTTCACGATATTGAACTTTAGGTTCAACTAAATCTACTTCTACTTTATATTTAGATTTTAATTTACTTAAAGCCACATCAATATGCTGATCTCCGATTCCATATAATACTGTTTGATGTGTTTCCTGATTGTTTTCAATTAATAAAGTTGGATCTTCTTCAACCATTCTTGATAAACCGCTGCTTAATTTATCATCATCGTTCTTTGATTTTGGAAATACTGCCATCGCAAGCATTGGTTTAGAAAATTCAATTGGAGTAAGTTCTAACTTACGCTCTTTGTCACACAACGTATCATTAGTTTGTGTATATTGAAGTTTAACGACTGCCCCAATATCACCTGTGAATAACTTACCAACTGCCGTTTGATGCTTCCCTTTAATAATAAAGATACTTGATATTTTCTCTAATTTGTCTTTTTGAGGATTGTATACTTGCATATCACTACTTAAAACACCACTATTAACCTTTAAATAAGAAATACGGCCAACAAATGGATCAACGATTGTCTTAAATACATGAGCTGTAAATACTTCTTTTTCATTTGTTTCAAGTTCAATATCACTTTTCTTATCTAAGTCTTTTACTGTAATACTTCCTACTTCTCCATAAGTAGGGAAATATTTAATAATAAGATCTAATAAACGTTCAATTCCAATACTGTTAATTGCACTACCACTAAAGACCGGACGTATTTCTCCACTGCGTACACCAATTCTTACGCCTCGAGTTAATTCCGCTTCACTAAATTCTTCACCACTGAAGAATTTCTCCATCAGTTCATCATCACCCATGGCAATTGCTTCAGCAATTTGATCTTTATATGTCTTAACCATTTCAATCATATTATCTGGTACATTGTAAGCTTTATTAGGATCCGCTAAAGGTCCTTTATAGTACCATGCTTTATCTCTTAAAATATTTACTGAACCAATAATTTCATCTTTTTCAATAATTGGAACTTCAAAAGGAATCACACTCTTACCAAAATGATCTCTTAAATTATTATAAGCTTTCTCAAAGGAAGTATGTTCTTCATCTAATTTATTAATAAAGAAAATAGTTGGCAACTTACGTTCTTGAGCTTTTTCCCATGCTTTAATCGTTCCACTTTGAACACTATCTTTTGCTCCTACAACAATTAATGCACTATCACCGACAGCTGCTCCTGCTTCCATTTCACCAACGAAATCTAAATAACCTGGCGTATCAATAAAGTTAATTTTATCTTCTTTCCATTCAATTGGAACTAGTGAAGTAAAGACTGAAATTCCACGTTTAATCTCTTCACTATCATAATCAATCAAAGAACTTCCTTCTTTTGTTTTCCCAAAACGATCACTTGCTTTTGTGAAATATAACATCGCTTCTAATACGGCTGTTTTACCTACACCACTATGTCCAAACACACATACATTTCGGACTTCATGGGCCAAATAATCTCTCATATAATAAGCCTCCTATTTCAGGATTGGCTTTAATTCAGCCAAACAATGTTCACGTACATAATGTACTGCTTTGCGACCTTCTTTATCTAATAATTCTTTATCTGCACCATGGCTTAATAAATAATCAACTAAATCCTTATATCCTGCATAAGCAGAACGCATTAATGCGGTACATCCATTATTATCACACATATTTACATCTGCACCATTTTCAATTAATAATTTAATTGTATCAAATTTGAAAGCAACACATGCTTCCATTAAAGCACTACGTCCAACTTCATCTTGGGCATTTACATCACCATTCGCTGCAATTAATACTTCAACAACCCGATCTTGTCCAAGAAAACTAGCACGCATTAAGGCATTGCGTCCACGATCATCTTGCTTGTTCACATCAGCTCCCGCTTCAATTAATTTCTTCACAATTGTACGATGTCCTTTTTTAGCAGCACCCATAATTGCTGTCTTTCCATTATTATCTTCTAAATTAACATCTGCATCATTATCAAGTAAAACTCTTACAATATCCTTGTATCCTCGTTTTGCACTACGCATTAAAGCCGTACGTCCATCACCATTTTGATAATTAATATTAGTACCTTTTTTTATTTCGGCACAAATTGCTGCGAAATCATCATTTGCTGCTGCTTCCCAAAATACACTGTTTAACTGATCCATATTTATTCCTCCTTCTATAGATCAACGAGGTAAAAAAAATGGACGTCATGCGACCGCATTACATCCAGTTCAAAACCTCATTAATATACGCAGAAGTGCGCTTGTGAGCAACATTGTTTGCCTTGTGAATTTCTTGGTTGAAAGTCATTGCCCTCACACTCCTCTCGCATCTTTAGTATACTATTATTTTACCTCATTTTATGATTTATGCAAGCGTTTTCAGATTAATTTTGTTTATTTTCATTTATTCTCATTTTGTGTTTTTATTTCCAATGATTTTTCACAACAACTTTATCTAATGTTAGTGAATTATGAGATGGCATTTCCTTTACTGGATAACCAATTGGGCTTAATGCGACAATTTCATAATCCTCTGGTATTCCTAAAACACTGCGAACTTGATCTTCATAGAATGCACCAATCCAACACATTCCTAACTTAAGTTCCCATGCCTGTAACATCATAAAAGATAAAGCAATGCTACAATCAATCGTATTAATTTGTTGACCACAGCGCATTGTTTTTCCCTGATCGCCACAAACCACAATAATTGCTTGACCTTTCGCAATAAAACTTTGATTCGCACAAGCAGGTACTAATGCATCTTTTAATCCTTGATCTTCAACTACAATAAACTTCCATCTTTGACGATTACTAGCACTAGGTGCTAATCGTCCAGCATCTAACACTTCATTTAATACAGCATCATCAATTGCTTGATTCGTAAACTCTCGAATACTACGACGTGTTTCAATTGCTTCTTTAACTAACATTTTAAACAACTCCTTTTTTACTATTATAATACAAAAAATAATAAATGTTTGATATTTTACGATAAATACACACAAACTAAGAAAGAGGTGATCCTAATGAATGAATCCTTATGGATTAAAGATGTAAATCTTACAAATTATCCAAAGGTTGAAGAAACATTTTTTATAGATACATTAATTATTGGTGGTGGTATTTGTGGTTTGACAACTGCCTATTTGTTATCACAAACAACTCAGGATTGTTGTTTAGTTGAAGCAAGTTATATAGGCCATGGGGCAAGTGGGCGAAGCAATGGAAAGATCACATCACAACATGGTGCTATTTATGATACTTTAATAAAACAAAAAGGAATGAGGCTTGCGAAAACATATTATCAAGCTAATGAAGAAGGTTTAGCGTTAATTGCTGCGATTATTAAAGAACACAAGATTGATTGTGACTTTAAGATAATTGATAGTGTTTTATATGCAAAGGAAGAAACAAGTATTTCTAAACTTCAAGATGAATATAAAGCTTGCATTGAATTAAATATTCCTTGTACTTATCTTAATCAATGTGATACCCCTTTCCCTTATCATGGAGGTATTATATTTTTTAATCAAGCACAATTTCATCCAATGAAATATCTTCAGGGACTTGCGAAAATCATCAATAAAAAAATTAAAATATATGAAAATAGTAGTGTTACAAATATTTTAAAAGAAGAAGATCATTATTTAGTAGAGATTAATCATCTTCAAATAAAAACCAATCGAATCGTTTTCGCAACTCAGTTTCCATTTATTGATTATGGTAATTTTTATTTTACTAAAGTTTACCCAGAATCTTCTTTTATCTTATCATCAAAGTGGAAGAATGAACTAAAACAACAATTCATTAATATTGAAGATCATGTTCATTCTTATCGAAGTTATAAAGATAATATCTTAGTTGGCGGTTTAAATAAAAAAGTTGGGAAATTTAATGAAACCGAATTAACCCAGTTTAAACAACAAACAAAAAATGATTTTAACTTAACCGACGATTATCATCTTTGGTACTCGCAAGACATGATGGCCTTTGACGCGATTGCTTTAGTTGGGAAATTAAATAAAGATAACGATCAATTATTGCTTGCGACCGGTTTTAGTAAATGGGGTAATACAACAGGCAGCATTGCCGCTAAATTATTATGTGCTTACTTAAATAAACAAACTTCTCCCTATCAAGAACTTTTTGACCCACATCGCTTAAGCAACTTATTCTCCACAAGTGCCATAAAAGAAAACAGCATCGTTCTCTATGATTATTTAAAAAGTAAACTAAGCACAGCTAATCAAGATTTCCCAGCCATGAATGAGGGTAAGATAGTTGAAATTGACGGCCATAAATATGGTGCTTATCAAGATGAAACTCGCCTTTATCTTGTTGATATTAGCTGTCCTCATTTAGGATGTACTCTATCTTTTGAATCTGAAACTAAACTATGGTGTTGTCCCTGCCATGGCTCATCTTTTAATGTTGATGGTAGCATTGTTAAAGGGCCGGCTAGCGCTAAATTAAATTACTATGGCGAAGGAAAAAATAAGATTGATCCTCATTTATTTAAAAAATAATGAGATTCAATCTTTAAAAACACGATAACCATTCTTTAAATCAACAACATTCATATATTGATCGATTTGATTAAAATTACTTAGATTATGTACTGCAATATCAACAAATTTATCTTTTGATAACTCAAGATTCCAAGTTCCTGAAATGTGTGGTGTAATAATAAGTTTATCTTCATGCCATCCTTCATGATTAAAAGGAAGTGGCTCTTCCTCAAATACATCCAGTGCCGCCCCTGTCAAATGATTTGTTTTAAGATGTTTCAGTAAAACTGGCAAATCAACGGCGGTTCCTCTACCTACATTAATAAAATAACTTCCTTGTTTCATAAGTGAAATAGTTGCTTCATTCATAACATGATAAGTTTGTGGATTATTTGGCAAACAATTAATAACCACATCCATAAGCGGTAATAAATCTGGTAAGTGATCCATTGTCGTAACCTTTTCCATATACTCAGAAATACTTGTTTGATGAGCACGAATGCCATAAACACAGGCTCCTAAAGCATGAAGTCGTTTTGCACTTTCGCTTCCTAAATCACCCATTCCAAGAATTAATATATTTGAACCATAAATAGAATCAATCTTACCTTCATTTCTCCATAATCCTTGATCTTGATTATGCAGATATTGTTTCATTTTTTTCATCATCATCAATAAGACACAAACATTGTGCTCTGCAATCGCTACCCCGAATGTACCACTCGCATTGCATAAGATAGTATGATTAGGTAATACACCGGTTTCACAATAAGTATCACTCCCAGCAGTTGCGAGCTGAAGTAATTTTAACTGCCGGCACTCGCAAAGATATTTTCTCATTGGATTACCAATGATAATATCTGCGTTTCTTAAATCATCATTTTTCACATCTTTGTTATTCGTATAAATAAAAGTTGCTTTCATCGCTTTTTCTAATTTCTTTTTTTGAGAATCATTTAACTCAGAGAATACTAAAACATTCATCGTGCTACCTCCAAATGCTTACCTAAACGAGTAATCAAGAAGGGAATCGAAATAATAAAAGTAATCACTTCCCCAAAACATACGGTGAACCAAATACCATTCATTCCAAATAAAGATGATAGAGCGAGAATGCCAATTACAATGAAAATAAACCCACGGCAAATCGTTAAAAACATTGCCAATTTACGTTCTTCAATCGATTGTAAATAGTATAAAATAATCGTATTCGCAGCTGTGAAAAGTAAGGATGAGAAATATAATACCAAGGCTTTTGCCGATATTTGAATTAAGTTATAATCACCATTTGCGAAAATGCTAGTTACTTGCTTAGGGAACAGCAACATAAAACTATAGGTAATAATCGCAAACCCACAGGTGAATACAATCGCAACCCGAAAAGAGTGTTTAACTCGATGAAATAACTTAGCTCCATGATTGATTGAAATAATTGGTTGAATCGCTTGGGCAAACCCATTCAATAAGCCTTTAATTACATAAGCAATATTCGTGATAATCGCATAGGCGGCTAGATATAATTCACCACCGACTTTTAGGATCATGAAATTAAAAATTACTACGACAATACCAGCACTTATTTCTAATAAGCAACTACCAAAACCATTTCCAACGATTCTTTGAAGTAAATGATAATCCCAAAATTCTTTCACAAAATGTATCGTTCGCTCACTTTTAAAATAATGAAACGATAAGATTAAACATGATACGACTGGGGATATCGCTGTCGCAAAAGATGCCCCAAACATACCCATATCAAAATAGATAACAAAAACATAATCCAATACAATATTTAAAACACTAGAAGATACCGTTGCAATCATTACCAACATTGGATTTTGATCTGCTCGAATTAATACTTGTAAACTATAAGCAAGGATAGCTGGGATTCCCGTTACAAGAATTGGAAAAGCGTATTCCTTTACTAGCGGTAATAATGCTTTACTAGAACCAAGGGCATATGCAAAAGGTTCAATCAATACTAATCCAATCAAAGTTATGATAATACCAACCGCAATACTCGCAATAATTGCCAGAGTAAAAGCTTTATTCTTTGTCTTTAAGTCCTTGGCTCCCTCACTAATTGAAATTGTCGTTGCCCCACCAACACCAAATAATAAACCAATCGCAGAAAACATTGTGAAAATAGGAATGGCAATATTTAGCGCCGCTAAACCATTTGCTCCTACTCCAACAGATATAAAGAATACATCAGATAGACAGTAAATAGAGGAAGTAACCATACCAATTATGGTTGGGATTAGATATCGTATATAAATACGTGAAATTCTCATTTCTAATAATTCATTGTTAACCATAATTCCTCCCTTCTACTTTTGTTAAAGCGTTCATATATTTTTTTATAATATTACTTGTCTCTTTTTTTGATTCAAAATGAAATGACAAACAAAAAGCAGCAATCCCGATTTGTTTATAATATTCTAATTGATTAAATTCATCAAAAATATCTTCACTCCATAAGTGCATTAAACAATTTTCATCCGTAGTAATTGGGAAGATACGATTCTTTTTATCCTTTAAGGCATAAACATTACCTTGACGACAAATTCCACAATTCTTTTTCTTACAGCCTTTACTTAATGCAATCGGACAATGTTCACTCACCATAAGTTCTTCTTGGCCATACATCTCTTTTATTAAATTTGGTTTATAACGATACTGTTTTATAAACTGATTGATTAATTCCTTTATTTGTTTATCTTCACATTCATTCGATATCATAATTCCTTTTACCCCTAATTTAAACAAATGAGCACAAGCTGCTGCATTGCTTATATTTAAAGTTTTATAAGCATAAGTATCTTCTCCAATATGATTAAAATCTCCTACTTGGGAAATCATATGCTTATCTAAATGATCAAATTGATGATGATTCACATTTGGTTCTAGAAGATAAGTAGTATCATCAATTACAAAAGGCGCAAAAATAACTTCACAACCTAAATCTTTCGCAATATCATATTGATCCTTAGTTTGAACCGTAATCAACAAATTAGGAATATTAGTCGGTTTACTTAAAACACAAGAATATGCTTGTTTTTCGATAAGTGAATGATGAGGTTGCTTTCTTGCTTCTTCCATTTTTATAATGGCATCTCTTCTTAATTCATTCAAACTACGAATTGCAATACTTGCATTTTCATCCATTTCAATTTCTAAATCTTCTAAAGAAAAAATAGTATTACCAAGTTTTGAACATTGTTCCTTTAACCGTTGTCTATCAATTGGTGTTTTGATTGCTTCTTCTACTAGTTCTTCACTCGTGGTAATGATAGTATGATTCTTATCATCCGATAAACTTAATTCAATTTTCTTTCCTATTCGAAAAGAAACGTGACCGTATAAGGATACTTTACGATTAATTTGATTTTTAAATTTATTCAATTCATCCACTAATAAAATATCACTACTCTTAATACATTTAGAACCCTTTTCAACCGGCTTCTTACAATCAAAGCAAATAATATCATTTGCTTTGCCCTCTTTAATCAATTGACCTTTTTCATTATAAAGACGTTGTACTAAAAAACCATCATCTTCTTTATGTTTCTGGATAAAACGAATCCCATCCCCTTGATGAAGTGCCTTACTTAACTTAACTTTTATAAACTTTCGATCACAGCTTATGACTTCTCCTATTTCAATTCCCATATGATTAGGACGATAAGGATTCGCTAAATCACTTGAGCGAGCATGGAATAAATGTCCAGATGTAAATCCTCGATTGAATACTTTCATTAAGTTTTCTTTGGTAACATCACTCACACTATATTTTTTATGGTTAAGATGGGCATCAATTGCTTCACGATATGCTTTTACAACTTGGCCAACATATTCTCCACTTTTCATTCTTCCTTCAATTTTAAAAGAAGTAATGCCTGCCTCCATTAATTCATGGATATGGTCTAAGGTATATAAATCTTTTAAAGATAATAAATAACCTTGTGAATTACGGCCTTCCGTAAGTTGATCATATGACTTTCCTTCCATTAGTGAGTACAACATTCTACATGGTTGTGCACAAGTCCCGCGATTTCCACTTCGATTAAATAAGTGAGCACTCATATAACATTGTCCCGAGTAACAGACACATAAAGCTCCATGAATAAAGACTTCTAATTCAATTCCGCATTTAGAAAGACTACGAATTTCTTCAATTGAAGTTTCACGAGCAAGTACTGCTCTTTGCATACCCATCTTCTTACAATATTCAACACCATCACGATTATGAATATGCATCTGTGTCGAAGCATGTAACTCTAAATCAGGGAAATGTTGATGAATGCGATCAAATAAACCTAAATCTTGAATGATTAAGGCATCAACATCTTGGTTTCTTAGTTCTTCTATATAATGAATACAATCTTCTATTTCATCTTCAAACAATAAAGTATTGATTGTTACATAAACTGATACATCATAACTATGTGCATAAGCAATCGCTTTTCCCATTAATTCATGATCAAAATTATCGGCAAATGCACGAGCACCGAACTTACGACCCCCTAAATAAATCGCATCACAACCATTTTGTACGGCTGCTACTAATGCATCCCAGGATCCTACTGGTGCTAGTAATTCGAATTGATTCATACATTCACCTTCCTTTTTAGCTAACTCTACCTATTGTATACTATCCGCACTTATAATTACAAACAAAATAATTAAAAAAAAGAATCGATTAACATTCTCGATCCTTACGATATAAATAATGCATTCTAAAATATAAACGAGTCAGCGTGGATACTAGAATAATACCCAAAGCAAGCGCTCCGGCAACCGATAATGTATCAAAAGCAATTTGCATTGCTTTCATTGTATCTCCAGCAACTGCTTGAACCATCGCATTATACATACCCTTACCAGGAACTAATGGAATTAATGCACAGATAATATAAGTAGTAACTGGGGTACGATAGATGCGGGCACATATTTCTGAGAAAATTGAGAAGACAATCGAGGCAACTAACATTGCGATTACTTCATCCATTCCTTTTTGTAATGCATAAGTATAGATAATTGCGCCAATACTTCCACCTAATGCAGCACTAAATAATTTCTTTCCGCGAATATTGAACAAAATCCCAAAGCCAAATGTGGCAATATAGGAAGACAGTGCAATGATAATCATAGGAAGACACCTCCTACAAGATCAATCCATAAGGAATAAACAATACCGGTTCCAATCGCAATCGCAATCGCAACTAGAAAGGCTTCCATCGCCCTTGCAAGTCCTGACAAATAATCACCTGCAACGGTATCACGAATCGCATTAGTAATTGCTAAACCCGGAACTAATAACATAATACTTGAAATAATAATAATTGATAAATCCATGCTATGTAAGAACTGTATTGAAATAAGTGCCATGATTTCCGCAACACATGCACTGATTGCAATATTAAAGAAACTATTAATTTGAAGACGTTCCATCGCAAGTGAAATAGCCTTAATCGCAAAACCGACTACAAAAGCAGCGATTGCTTCTGCAACATGTCCGCCAAAGAAAAAAGCAAAACCACCTGCTCCAAGTGCTGAAAAGAAAATCGTTGCGCCAAGCGAATATCTTTCTTCATTGGCGATA
This sequence comes from Erysipelotrichaceae bacterium, assembly GCA_036641395.1. Lineage (GTDB taxonomy): Bacteria > Bacillota_I > Bacilli_A > Erysipelotrichales > Erysipelotrichaceae > JAVXTH01. The sequence goes on along the minus strand of JAVWEY010000005.1, from coordinate 34,477 downwards.
TCATGAAGTTGTTTCTCTAATTCATCAATGGTAATTAAACGACAACCAATATTTCTTGATAAATCATTAATTCGATCAATTCTCTGTAGATTAACCCCACGATCTTGAATACGAACGACTTGTGAATAATTATGATCTCCGTAAGTAATCGAAGTCATTATCCCAGTTGGCGTAACAAAACTCTGCGCATCACTTACCCCATCATAGGATCGAGCAATGCGCACCATTGTTTCTTCTACACGATATGTTTCGGCACCACTCTCCAGTAATAACTGTCCAGCAAATGCACTAACTCTCAATAGTTTATTCGGATCGATCATGAATTGTTTCCTCACTTATTACATACTTATTTCTATATGGGTATCTTAACATACTTTGATATTCACTCCAACCTTTTTCTTAGAAGATGCATTGAAGTAAAAACATATGAAATAATGTGGATAATCCAATCGTTAAATATGTATTCTTAATCCAAGATTGAAGTAAAATAACACTGATCACACTTAAAATATAAGGTAGACCATGATTGTCAGCCAATACATTTATATCTTTTAAACAATAAACCACCAACATTGCGATTAAAGCGATTGGTAATACTTGGCCTAATTCGATAATAATAGAAGGTGTTTTATCTTTATCTTTAAAAATAAGAAATGGCAAAGCACGCGTTAATAAAGTAATAATTGCCACTATAAATATAATAATCACTGGTTTCATTGTTCACGACCTCGCTAATCTTCTAATATGTAATATCATCGCAATTAATAATAAAATCATCGTAGGTAGTAAAAAATTTGTCTTACCAAATAATAATAAACATAAAGATGAAATAAGGATCGATATCACAGCTGGTATATGATCCTTTGTTTCAGCCCATTGTTTCATTAAGATTACAATGAATAATGCACTCATTGAAAACTCAATACCTTGCGTTGAAAATGGTAATATACTACCGATCAGTGCCCCAAGCATACTACCGATTAACCAATAACATTGATCAAAAAAAGAGATAAAGAAATAAAACCAACGTGCCTCGATTCCCTCTGGAATCGATGTAGCTACTTCAACAGAAAAAGTTTCATCGGTTAAAGCAAAGATTAAATAAGGTTTCAATTTACCACAGTTTTCATACTTAGATAACATTGAAATACCATAAAATAGATGACGGAAATTCACTAATATTGTCATTAAAATAATTGAAATAAGTGATGTTCCTCCACTTAAAAAAGTAACACAAATAAATTGCATACTACCCGCATAAATAAACAAACTCATAAATAGTGTTAAATAAGCAGGATAATTATTTTCTTGCATTAGCATTCCAAACCCGATACCAATAAACAGATAACCAAATAATACTGGTAATGTATAAGGAAAAGCTGCTAACGCATGATTTTTAATCTTCGACATTGCTTCTCCTCACTTTCTATCTATTTCTTTTGATTTGGATGATTCATTAGTGCTTTTTGAATTCGATCAATTGCATTATATACTTTATTAGAATCACGATATACACCTAATACAACACGTATATGATCTTTTCCACCTTCACCATATACCGCACCATCGTTTATCGCTACTTTCGCATGTTTTAATAAATAGTGGTATATTTCTTGACCGGTTCCAAGTTTTGATACATTAATCCAACATAAGAAACCTGACTCTGGCATAAGCATTGAAACATTGGGAATTGCATTGATATGCTCATATGCATATTTTCTACGAGCATCAAAAGCTTCTTCAAATTCATTCATAAAAGAAGGATCTTTAAATGCTTCAATCATCGCTAGTTGACTTAATGTATGAGTTGCCCCAACAACTGATACCGCTGCCCCAAATAAAACATCCATAATTTGATCACACGCCATAATATAGCCAACTCGATAACCTGAAAATCCCATTCCCTTTGATACCGAAAACACGGTTAGGGTACGCTCCCACATACCTGGTAGTGAGGCTGGTGTAATCATTTCTTTATCATCATAAATGAAATCTTCAAATGCTTGATCACAGACTAAGATTAAATCATGTTTAATAATAAATTCACTTAATTGCTTTAAAGAAGCAGGTGAAAATACTGTTGTTGTTGGATTATTTGGATGAGTTAAAATAACCATCTTTGTTTTATCACTAACTCTTTTTTCAAATTCATCTATTTCTAGTTCAAAATTATTTTCTTCCTTTAAAGGAATATAGATTGGTGTTCCTCCCATCGTACTTATATTCTGTAGATTGTTGGGATAACAGGGAACCGGAACCATCACTTCATCACCACGTTCTATAAAAGGCAACATCGCATAATATAAACCAGAATCAGAACCTGGTGTAATAATTAAATTACGTTTCCAATCAATATCGATGTGATTTTGTTTCTTGATTTTACTGGCAATTAATTGTTTAAGTGTTTCATTACCAATTGGTGCTGTATAATGAGCAGCTAGTGGTCCTTTTAAAGCATCGTGAGATGCTTGTTCCACATGTTTTGGTAAAGAGAAGTCGGGAGTAAATGGATCTGCCCAGCCCATTAAATCAATTCCCTGCTCTGCCATTGCTTGATAATCACCACTTATATCTGCTTTTTCAACGGTAGAAAACAAACCACCTTCAATCCCTTGAAACTCTTTCTTCATTTTCATCTTCGCATTCATCAAATGATCTCCTTATATTATATGCTTATATTGTAACGTATCTGAAAGTACAAATACAAGGTTAACTAACAAATAAATAATCTTTTAATCTGCCTATTTTTACTAATTTAAGTAAATTGACATTTGATAAAATCAATGTTAGTATGACTACTATCTTAACTAAAATCATATATATAAGGAAGATTTATATCCTTTACTTTTTTTAATTAATTGATAGGAGGCTTTTATGAAGTTAATTTTAAGTTATTTAAAACGCTACAAATTTCTATTTTTAATTGATTTAATTTCAGTTTTTGGTTTCGCTTTAGTAGAATTAGGAATTCCTACCATCATTGCCCAAATGATTGATGTTGGGGTCTTAAATCAAGATAAAAACTATATTTATCAAATGGGTTTATTCATTGCCCTTATATCTTTTATAGGTGTTGCAGGAACGATTCTACTTGGTTTTTGTTCCGCTAAAATATCAACTTCAATCACCCGTGATATTCGTAATGATATCTTTGATAAAGCCCAACAATATTCTCATAGTGAATATAATAAATTTGGAATTAGTTCTTTAATTACTAGAACCAATAACGATGCCTTTCAAATTCAATTATTTGTCAATGTTTTACTTAGAACAGCACTTATGACTCCAGTTATGTTTATTGTAAGTTTTATTATGACAATTCGTACTTCTTTAGATTTAACGCTTATTATTGCTGCTACTATTCCGTTTATTGTATTAGGTGTTTTATGGGTAGCTAAGATATCAGAACCAATCAGTGAAAATCAACAAAAATCATTAGATTACTTAAACCGTATTTCCAGAGAGAATTTAACTGGTATAAGAGTTATTCGCTCTTTTAATAATGATGATCATGAAACAAAACGCTTTGATGGAGCAAATGTAGAATATACTACTTATTCAAAACGTATTTTTAAATTAATGTCCTATACCCAACCAATTTTCTTTATGTTAATGAATCTTGCAGGACTAGCGATATTTTGGGTTGCAGCAACTAAGATTAATGTAGGAGCTTTACAAGTAGGTAAACTAGTCGCTTTCATGGAATACTTATTTCATGCGATGTTCTCGATGATGTTATTCTGTACCGTCTTTATGATGTATCCTAGAGCACGGGTTTCTGCCTTGAGAATTAAAGAACTATTAACTCAAGATATTACGATTAAAAATCCTCAACAACCAATTAATGAAATTTCAAATGATATTACACTTAGTTTTAATAATGTTTCTTTTGTTTATAGTGAAGGAGAAGAACCAGTCTTAAAAGATTGCTCCTTTAAAGCTAACAAAGGCGAAACGATTGCTTTTATAGGAAGTACTGGAAGCGGCAAATCAACTTTGATTAACTTAATACCACGCTTTTATGATGTAAGTTGTGGAAGTATCACAATCAATAATATCGATGTTAGAGATTATGACCTAACAACATTAAGAAATAAAATTGGTTTCATCTCTCAAAAAGCAATCTTGTTTAGCGGAAGCATTGAAGATAATATTCGCTTTGGGAAAGAAGATGCAAGTTTTGAAGAAATTGAACATGCATGCCACACCGCACAGGCTTATGAATTTATCATGGAAAAGGAACATGGTTTTCAAGAACATATCAGCGAGAATGCAACGAATTTATCCGGTGGTCAAAAACAACGTTTATCAATTGCAAGAGCGCTTGTTCGTAAACCACAAATTTATATCTTTGATGATAGTTTCTCAGCTTTAGATTTTCGTACCGATGCCATTTTAAGAAGAGAATTAAAGAAAGAAACCAAAGATTCAATTGTTATGGTAGTTGCCCAAAGAATTTCTAGTATTATGGATGCCAATCAAATTGTGGTATTAAATGAAGGTAATATTGTTGGAATCGGAACCCATCAAGAATTATTAAAAAACTGTGAAATCTATTATGAAATTGCCGCCTCCCAATTAAGTAAGGAGGAATTAGCATATGAATAAGAAATATAACTTTAAAAAGAGTATTAAAGCCTTATCACCTTTTATTAAGCCATATAAATGGGCCTTCTTATTTGCGATTATGATGATTGTCATCACCAACTTTATGATGACCCTAGCCCCTACCATTGAAGGTATGGTAACCTCTCAACTTGCAAGTGATGCCATGGATATTTACAACAAAGTGGAAAATGCTGGTGTAAATTTTGATAAGATTATTCAAATTGGAATTCTTTTACTTATTATTTATAGTATTAAAACAATTGCGCAAATGTTAAGTGTTCGTTTCTTATGTGAATCGATTCAAAATGCAATGCATGATTTACGTAATGCCCTTCAAAATAAGATTCGTCGTTTACCCGTAAGATACTTTGATAATCATCAATTTGGTGATGTATTAAGTCGTATTACCAATGATATTGATGCGGTATCCAATGCCCTTCAACAATCCTTTAATCAAGTAATCAGTGGTGTCTTAACGCTTGTCTTTGCGATAAGTATGATGTTGATGATCAATGTGACAATGACGCTGATTGCCTTATTAATTATTCCTTTATCCTTAATTATATCTAAGGTTATCGTTTCGCATAGTCAATCTAAGTTTAAAGCTCAACAAAAAGCCTTAGGTGAATTAAATGGTGCCATTACTGAAATGTATACAGGCTTTAATGAAATTATTCTTTATAATAAACAAGATGTTTCGATTCATAAATTTAGAAGTTTAAATGAGAATCTAAGAAAGAATGCTTTTAAAGCACAATTTATGTCATCTACGATGTCACCGATTATTTCATTAGTAACTTATTTAATTATTGGTACAATTGGTGTTGTAGGTACATCTTATGCGATTGAAGGTATTATTATGGTTGGTAGTTTACAAGCATTTGTTCGATATATTTGGCAAATCAATGATCCAATTACCCAAGTATCGCAACTATCTTCTCAAATTCAATCGGCTTTTGCGGCGATGGGAAGAGTCTTTGAAATATTAGATGAGGAAGAGGAAGTAAAAGAATCAAATCAACTTAAAAAACTTAATCCAGTTTACGGAAATGTAAGTTTTGAACATGTTGCTTTTTCTTATTATCATGAAGCTTTAATTAAGGATTTAAATATTGAAGTGAAGAGCGGTCAAATGGTTGCGATTGTTGGTCCTACTGGTGCTGGAAAAACAACTTTAATTAATTTATTAATGAGATTTTATGATGTTTTAGGTGGGAGCATTAAGATTGATGGTATTGATATTAGGGATATGAAACGTGAAGATTTAAGAAGTATCTTTGGTATGGTACTACAAGATACTTGGTTATTTTCAGGTACTATTTATGATAACATTCGTTATGGTCGCTTAAATGCTCGTAAGGATGAAGTCATAGCTGCTGCTAAGACCGCAAATGTTCATCACTTTATTCGTACCCTACCAGATGGTTATGATATGTTCATCAATGAAGAAGGAAGTAATATTTCTCAAGGTGAAAAACAATTATTAACGATTGCTCGGGCAATTTTAAAAGACCCACAAATATTAATTCTTGATGAAGCTACTAGTTCAGTTGATACCCGCTTGGAATTAATGTTACAAGAGGCAATGAAGAACATTATGAAAGGTAGAACTAGTTTTGTCATTGCTCATCGATTATCAACGATTCGTTCAGCTGATTTAATATTAGTTATCAATGAAGGTGATATTGTTGAATCTGGAACTCATGATGAACTTATATTAAAGAAAGGTTTTTATGAAAAACTCTATAATTCACAATTTGCCAAGAATGCAAATTTATTAGATGAATAAATATGACAAATGCCCTGAAAACAGGGCATTTTTTATATGAATGAATATAAAAACATTCTAACTAGTTATAACAGAAATTTAATTGCCTTTTTTTCTAATCTTCTTGTAACCAAAAGTATGTACTTTTGGTTACAGAATGCAATCTGATATTTACTACACCAAGTTGTGTTTGGACTATACTCGGATTATAGACAACGCAAGCGCCGTTGCATCCAAATTCCCATCACCAATACCTCCTTTGAAAACTTTCTCGGTTTTATTTTAGCACGAAGTAAATAACGATTCAACTGATTCGTTACAAGCAGAAAAGAGAGTAACAACTATAAAAATCCGTTACAGTCTTTATGCAAGAATACTCTACAAAATGTTTGTATCCTTCCTTGAATATCCTTTAGTATTGTTACATTTTGAATGACTACACTTTTATTCTACAATAAAGATTTTTCATGAATACATTGCTAAAGCGTTATAAAAAATGCCCATTCATCTGGGCATTTCTTACATTAATTTCTTTTCTTCAGCACGTCTTATAAACTTATCTTTTAAAACAACAGCTCTTTGGTGTGTTCCTTTACCAATAGCACCTTTTTCATCTTCTGCACTTATTTCAAAACTGATAATTCTTTTATGTACTTCGCTTATAGTTGCTGTTGCATATACCATCATTTGAAGCGGTGTAGCAGCATCATGAGTAATTGATACATTTATTCCAACGCTTGTTTCTTCCTCTTCTAGAAAAGGTGCTAAAGCACGTCTTGCCGCATCTTCCATTAATGCAATCATCATCGGTGTTCCAAAAACATCGATATCACCACTACCTACTTTTTTTGCTGTGTTACTTTCATCAACCATAGTACTAAGTTTAAAGGTTGAACCTACGATAATTTCTTTCATATTAACCCTCACATTCTTACTAAAATATTATACATTATATTTGATTGTTTGAGGATTTTTATTGAATTATTTAATTTGAATTATTATATTAAAACATATTGAATTTAATGTATTCTTATGGTATTATAATTGAGCGCTTGCCTAAATAGCTCAGTTGGTAGAGCATTCGGCTGTTAACCGAACGGTCACAGGTTCGAGTCCTGTTTTAGGCGCCAGTTTACGATTACACCCTATGTTTAGGGTGTTTTTTTTATGCTTTCTATTTGATTGAAAAACAATATCAATCCCTTATAATGGAGATAAAAAGGTACCAATGAAAGGTACCTTTTTGTTATTTATATATAGCTTTTAAAGTATGTTCTCCATTCATTAAAACAAGTGTATCTTTTTTAATGAATTCATTGTTAAACATCCAACCAACAAATATCGAACCAGTTTTTGTTGGGATTGGTAATTCACCATAGGGATCATGAAAAAGGATATTAATTTCATTGATAGGATTTTGCAGTTCACCACCCGCTACATCAAGGAGGATATGAATGGATGATGGACGCCATTTTGCATAAAGTGTAACACTTTCTTTTATTATATCCTTTTTAAGATTCCATTTTTTATTCAAATCTGGATCTTGATACCATCCAGCGAATATGTAACCTGTTTTGCTTGGTTTTTCTACTTGTATCTTATCACCATATTGATAATGGTTGCTTTCAATTTTATCTCCACCAAAGGTGTCAAACGTTGCAGAATAAGAACCAGTCTTTGAAAGATAAAGAACAACACAAACCAAAATAATCATTAAAACGACAATGATTACATTTAATGTTTTTACCGAAGCTTTTACGCCTCGATACATTCCTCCACCAGTTCCCCAATTTTTGACTTTCTTACCATTATCTTTTTCCATTAAATTACTTCCTTACTAAATATTTACGCATATCAACCGCACAAGCGATTAAGATAATAAGTCCTTTAATAATATATTGCATATTCGCATCAATACTTAAGAAAGTTAAGCCTACGAAAATCAAACGCAATAATACAACTCCGATGATAACACCACGAATCTTACCAATACCACCAACGAATGATACACCACCAATAACACAGGCAGCAATCGCATCTAGTTCATAGTTCAAACCAGTAGCAGCCGTATTTGATCCAATTCTCGCTGATTCAATAAAGCCTGTAACACCATACATAACACCAGCTAAAACGAAGACTAAAATAATTGTTCTACCAACATTAACTCCCGATACATTGGCAGCTTCTGGATTTGAACCAACAGCAAACATATTCTTTCCAAATTTTGTTTTATTCCAAATAAACCACATAATTACTGTAATGATTAGCGCATACCAAACAAAGTTTGGTATCCCTTTTCCATCAATCGCAATGATTGAGCCGGTAATTACACTTGAGAAACCTGGATCTAATCCTGAAATTGATTGACCATTGTTAGCCCCAATCATTAAATACATTAACAATAAACCATAAACGATTAATTGAGTTGCCAAAGTAACGATAAATGGATGCAAACTGAACTTTGCTACACAAAAACCATTAATGAAACCCGCAAAAGCACCAATTGCAAGTACAATTACCAAAACAAATAAAATTGGCATTGTAGCTAAATCGGCAAACATTTTATTCGCATAACCACTTGCTTGAAGTAAACTAGCTGCAACACAGGCTGTTAAACCTACAATTCTACCTGCTGATAAATCAGTACCAGTAAGTACTATACAACCAGCAATACCTAATGCAATTGGTAAGTTAGCAGCTGATAATGAAATAATATTAATAATTGAATCTTTTGATAAAAACATTGGACTTACAAATTGTATACCTATAATCGCAATGATCATAAAGATGTATAAAGAATTATTAATTAAAAATTCTTTTATATAAGCTGACTTATCTTGCTGATTCATCGCTTTAAAATCTTGATATGGTTGCGTTATTCTACTTAAAAATTTTGTCATATTTCTACCTCTCCTTTACACATATCTTGTTGCTAGTTTCATAATATCTTCTTGACTTGTATTAGCACAGTCAACTTCACCTGCTAAGCGTCCTCCTGACATAACTAGAATTCGATCGCAGACTCCTAATAATTCAGGCATTTCCGATGAAACCATAATAACCGATTTACCTTTACTTGCTAATTCAATGATCAACTGATAAATTTCATACTTAGCACCAACATCAATTCCTCGAGTTGGTTCATCTAATAAAAGTATTTCAGGATTCGTTAATAACCATCGACCGATAATTACCTTCTGTTGATTTCCTCCTGATAGAGAACGAATCTGTGTCTTTGAAGATGGCGTTTTAATACTTAATGAATTAATTGCCCAACTAGTATCGGCTCTCATCTGTTTATGATCTAAATATAAATGATGCTTTAAATATTGTTTTAAATTAGAAATTGTTGTATTCTCTTCAATTGTCAAAATACTGAAAATACCAGTTGCTCTTCTCTCTTCCGTTAATAATGCAAACCCATTTTTAACTGCTTCTCTAGAAGACTTATTATTAATTACCTTATTATTAAGTTTAATGATACCTGACTTCTTTGACATAATGCCAAATAAAGTCTCTAATACTTCTGTTCTTCCAGCCCCATCGAGCCCAGAAATACCTAAAATTTCTCCCCGTTTAACATTAAATGAAACATCTCTAATATTATTATATAGTCCATTTAACTTTTCAACTTCTAAGACCATATCGCCCACGACATTTGTTTTTGGTGGGAAACGATTAGTTAATTCTCGACCAACCATAAGTTTAATAATCTTATCCATTGTTAATGCTTTTGCTGGTTGTGTATCCACCCATTTACCATCACGCATTATTGTTACTTCATCTGATATTTGTAGAATTTCTTCCATTTTATGAGAAATATAAATTATGCCACACCCACGATCTCGTAACATATTAATAATCTTAAATAAATGTTCTACTTCTTGTTCATTCATCGAAGAAGTCGGTTCATCAAATACAATAATCTTTGAATGGTAAGATACTGCTTTCGCAATTTCAACCATTTGTCGATTTGATACTGGCATTGTACTCATAATCTTTTTCGGATTTACTTGAATCCCCAAATCTTCAAATATAGCCATAGTATCTTTATACATCTGTGATTCTGAAGTCATTAATTTAAACTTTGTCGGATATCTTCCCAACCATATATTATCCATGACATTGCGCTTTAAAGCTTGATTTAGTTCTTGATGAACCATAGCAACACCATGTTCCAGTGCATCTTTAGAGTTCTTAAAGTTAATCTGGTTTCCTTCAAGAATAATTGTACCAGCATCTTTGGAATACATTCCAAATAAGCATTTCATCAGCGTCGATTTACCTGCTCCATTTTCCCCCATGAGGGCATGAACCGTTCCTTTTTTTACCGTTAATGAAACATCATCAAGTGCTTTAACACCTGGAAATTCTTTACTAATGTTTTTCATTTCTAATAAAACATCATTCATGCGATTCACTCCTTACTTATAAAGTAGAAATGGGACATTAGTGTTTAAATGTCCCATTGCTTCTTTGTTATTTATTCTCCTAAATACTGTGCGTATGCAATACGGATTTTAGCAGCATCTTTATCGATGTTGTAATCTTTCGTGCCATCTAATAATTTTTTACCATCGTTCGCATTTCCAACTAATAAGGCAATTGCTTTCGCCATGCCATCAGCATCTTGCTTAATTGTACCCATCATCTTGCCTGATTTAATTAATGCTTTTGCAGCATCCGTTGCATCGACACCGAAGATAGGGATTGATTTTTCTTTACCATCATTGTAACCAGCTGTATTAAGTGCTGTAACGACACCTTCTGCCATTCCATCATTATTACAAATTGCTAATTCAACCATGTTCTTATTTGCATCACTGTAAGAAGATAATAGAGTAGTCATATATTCATTGGCAGCTTGAGCAGACCATTTACCATCTTTATCAACTAAATATTTATCTGTATTAGCAGCATCATAGAATTCTAATTCAGGTTTACCAGCATCTTTTAATACTTTGTTAGCATCTTCTACTGAATACTGTGTACGATAAATTGCTTCTTTGTTTCCTTTTTCACCCATCATCATAACGTATGAAATTTTACCATCTTTGTTTAAATCATATTTATCGTAATTCTTCATTAAGAATTCACCGATCATTTTACCTTGTAAGTGACCAGCTTCTGCTGCATCAGTACCTACAAAGGCACATTTTTTATATGATTTTACAACTTCATTTGAAACTTCACGATTAAAGAAAATTACTGGAATATCAGCTTTTTTAGCTTCTTCAACAATTCCATTAGCAGCATCATCTGAACTTGTATTAACGATATTAACAACTAATACCTTAGCACCTTTTGTGATTGCTGTTGTAACTTGTTCTGTTTGTGTTGTTTGATTATTATTTCCATCATAATCTTGGAAATCAACACCAGCGTCTTTTAACTGTTTATCTAAAGCTGTTCTTACACTGGAAATATAAGTATCACTATAATTGTAATACAAAACTGCAACATTTCCTTTTTCATCTTTCTTTTCTTCGCCTTTACCACAACCGCTTAGAGCAACACCAAGGCACAATACCATTGCTCCACTTAGAAATAACTTAAGAATTTTTTTCATGAAATTCCTCCTCTTTGTACTAATCTAATCTTAGTTCTTATCGCTCATCGGTGGAATATAAAATACCATGATAAATGGGTAAAATTCTATTATTTCATGAATTAAATTATTCAAAGGGAAAGACAATTTTCTGGTTTTCTTTATCAAACATATTTTCTTTATTTATAACAACCGTTTTTGTAAAGATATTCACTTCTTTCAGATGTTTCTTGTTCACTACATCAAGAGCTCTTTCAACTCCTAAATAACCCATAACAAAAGGGTTTTGAACTACTAAAGCATCAAGTGCCCCCGTTTCTAACATCCCCACAGAAATCGGATTATTATCAAAACCGATAACAAATATTTTATCATTTAAGCCTTCCTCTTCCATTGCCTTACCTACCCCTAAAGTAGTCCACTCATTAAAAGTAACAAGTAAATCAATATTAGGATGATCCGCTAATATCTTTTTAGTACCGATCGTTGCCGATTCAATATTTGATTGAACATTAATCGTTTCAACTGATTCAATATTTGTTTGCTTCTTTAACCCTTGTTTAAAACCATTTTCACGTTCCTGACCATTTGCTGTATGCGCATCAAAATTTACGATACCAACATTAATATTCGACTTTTTTTGTTTTTCAATTATAACGCTCGCCATAATCCCTGCTTCATAATTATTAGTGGCAATCCGCGATGCTACTTTATCACAATCAACATCACTATCAATAATAACAACTGGAATTCCTTTTTCAATTGCTTTTTCAACTGGTGGAACTAATTGTTTATAATCAATTGAAGACAATACAATCGCATCAACATGTTCTTGAATCGCCTTTTCTATCATTGCAACTTGACTCATATAATCTTCTTCATTATTTGGTCCCATAAATTGTAGATCAATATTATATTCTTTACTTGCTGCATTTGCACCCGATGCTACTGATTTAAAAAACTGAGAAGTTGTTGATTTCACTATGACTGCGACTTTTACCTTTTCACTTTGGGCAACGCAACCATAACACATGAAACCTAGGGAAAAGACAATAAATAATTTCATTATTTTATTCATAAGTTTCCTCCCTCATTGCCGGAATTCGAATTTTTATCGTAGTTCCAACATCTAATTCACTTTCAACCATGATTCCATATTCACTACCAAAATATATTTTTATTCTATCATTTACATTCTTTACGCCAATTCCTTTGCTATCCGTTAATTCTTTACTTAATATATTCTCTACTTGTTCCTCACTCATACCAGCACCATTATCGGCTATAGAAAAGAGAATATCATTGCCTATTTTTCTAGCTGTAATTACAATTCTTCCTTCATCGACCATTCTAGAAATGCCATGGTAAAGAGCATTTTCAATAATTGGTTGTAGGGTAATCTTATGACAACAATAAGTTAATACTTCAGGATCAATATCAAAATCATAGGTAAATTGATCTTTATATCGATAACTTTGAATAACAAGATAATTCTGTGCGTGTTGAATTTCTTTTTCAATTGGAATTAATTCACAGCCCTTTGATATACTAATACGAAATAATTGGGCAAGTGCTCCAACCATGCGTACAGCATCTTTTGTCTTATCACGCTCACACATCCATTGAATCGAATCTAGTGTGTTATATAAGAAGTGAGGATTTATCTGTGCCTGTAACGCTTTTAATTCCGTTTTACGAAGCGTTATTTCTTCATTCTTAACCCGTTCCATTAATTCTTGAATCTGTTTTACCATGTGTTCAAACGACTGAGATAATTGATTAAATTCACTTACTCCTTGAATTGGTTGATATTTAAAATCAATCGTTTCATTTTCAAATGCATGCATCGCATATACTAAAGATCTAACTGGATTCGTTAGTTTCTTTAATAGAATATAAACCATAATTGAAGATAACAATATCATTATCACAAGGATCATTATAAGATTTTTCGTGGCAGCAGCGACCTTCGCATCAACCAACTCATTCACATAACTTACACCAACTACTTTCCAATAGAAATTTGGTATCTCTTTCGCAGTATAAATAATTCCGTTTTCAACATAACTATCGCCACCAAGCGTTTGCAAAACATCCATATTTTCTTCTTTTATATCTAAATATAATAATTGTTGAAGCGGATGATATACCATATCTCCTTGTGAATTGACAATGAAACTATAACCGTGTTGTCCAATTCCTACTTCATCAATCGCAGTCCCCATCGAAGAGAATCGTATATCCATAACGATGTATACTTCTTTACCATAACATCCAGACCATTTTTTAGATGTAATGCTTACAACCCAAGGATATTCATCTTTTGAAATATTTTGAACGTGTGGTGAAGAGAAATGATAACCATTATGTAAATCTTCTATTTTATTAAAAGATAAATTATTTTCAATTTTATTCTTTAAAGAATTCAAGCCTTTATATTCAATCATATTACCGTTTTCATCATAAATCATAATCGACACAATATCATTATTAATATCGGTAATTGCTTGCATATACTGTTGAATTGTTTCTTGATTTTGTGATCTAGTAACGACATTTACAATATTATCCATATTCTTTTGAATTGTATTTGAATAATGATTAATTGTATTCGCAATCTGTGTAATTGATTGTTCTGCATTTATTTTAGCAATTGACAACAACGACTCTTTAAATACCTGAAAAAAAGACAGTGTTAAAACAACTGCCACAACAAAAACAATCCCAACTACAAACAGCATTAAATAAATGGACATTGATATATTTTTAAAATTAACTCGTTTCATCGACTTTGTTGCTCCCGTAATTTATTAGGTGACATTCCATATTGGCGTTTAAAACAATAACTAAAATAATGTTGATCACTATACCCACATTCTCTAGCTATTTCTAATATTTTATGGTTTGAATATAATACCTTTTCTCTCGCAACTTCCATCCGTTTCTTTGTAAGCAAAGTTACAAAACTATCTCCCGTTATCTTTTTTAATAAAGCACTTAGATAACTTGCACTTATATATAACTTTTCACTTGCTATTGTTAGTGAAAAAGTTTCTAACCCATATTCTACCTGAATTAATTCAAGTAATTCATCACATATTACCTGAGCATTCAATCGATTCTGTTTACTGATACTTTCTTTACATAAAATACAAAAGTCCATGATATCTTGGCGTTTCTCATTTACCGTATGTTTTGATAATAAAGAAGAAAGTAAACTTGCTTTCATAAAGAAATCACTCGTTGCCTCATCATCACATAAAGAACGAACCAAGGTACATGTTTTTGATATTATATGCATAATTAATAAATCTATATCGGCACGCCTTGCTTTTGATTCAATCATTTTATTAAAAATATCCGAAAGATAAGTAGTGATATCTTCTTCTTTATTTGATTTTATCCGACGTTCTATTTCCAAGGATACTGCTTCAATAAATTCATATTGTAACGTATCTTTACGTTCAATATCATTGATGAAACTAAGATTACGATGTGCTCCTTGTCCATATTCAATCGCACTACATGCCTCACTAAAAGATATATGGGCTTTTGAAAGATCAACAAAATAACTTCCAACCCCAATATAACAATCTTGATTAACAACCTGCTTAGTAGTTTGGACAATCTCATTTGTGATGATATTAATATACTTTTCTATTTCCCATTTCATCCCACCTAATAATGAAACGATTTTTTCTTGTGAATAAAAAGACCCACAGTTTAAATGCTTCCGAGCAATCGCATCTTGTGCAAAACGATGTTGCTTAGCACTAATTACATTTTTATCATAATCTAAAAACCGTGTTACTAGTACAATATAACCCGCTTTATCATCTAAGAAATTGCTTAAATGTAATTCATAAGCTCTTTGATTTAGTTCTTCTCTATTTGTGGATGAATAAGTAGACAAACTATCATTATCTAATAATAATGGCATTAAAAACTGTTCCAACTGCAATTGATTCACATCAAAGTCTTGTTGGGTTGTGAAAAGTTTTTTACGCTCATCCATTGTTTTCTTAATATCTAATAATTCATGATCAATTTCTTCTTTTGAAATCGGTTTTAGTAAGTATTTAATAATATTATATTGAATTGCTTGTTGAGCATAAGCGAAATCATCATAGCCACTTAAAATAGCAATTTGCATTGCTGGTCTAATCTCTCTTACTTTTCTTGCCAATTCAATTCCTGAAATAAATGGCATTTTAATATCCGTTAATAGTAAATCTGGCTCTAATCTTTCCACAAGTTCTAAAGCTTCGACACCATTTTCTGCTTCACCAACAACACGAAAACCAATCGCTGCCCAGTCTACCATTTCAATGATAGCACGACGCAGTTCTATTTCATCATCAGCAACCACTACACTATACATGAATTCACCCACCCTACTTTACTATCGTTTACCTTAGATAAAACGAATTCCTCCACATGGTCTAATCTTTAAAATATGACATGCATTATCACCATAGAGTTCATCCATTAATTGTTTATAAGCGACTAATTTATCTTCTGGAACAAATGCTTGAATTGTTCCCGCAAAACCACCACCATGAACACGCATGGCTCCTGTTCCCTCTAATATATATTCACTCATTGCAAGTGCAATTGATATATTTTGTTGAGAAACATCTTTCGTTGAATAAATATTTTGTAGATATTTATAAGAACTATTTCCAGATTCGATAATTAATTGTTTAAATTCATTAAAATCTTCTTTATTAAGTGCATTAACTTCTTTCACAACGCGTTCATCTTCTTCAAAAAAATGATAAGCACGTAATACACTACGGCCACTACAACGTTTATATATCTTTGAAATATTCGCAATAAAATCAGAGAACTTTACTTCACGTAAATACGCTTTCCCAAAATAGGATGCAACTTCTTTCATTTCAGATGGAATCGCAGCATAATCCTGCGTTAAGTCTGCATGAGAACCAAGCGTATCAACGATACATAAACTATGCTGATATGCGCTAAAATCAAAATCAATTTTCTGAACGATTGGCTTTTCTGGATCTTTAAAATCAATAAATACAAAGCCACCAACACTACATGCCATCTGATCCATTAAACCACAAGGTTTTAAGAAATAGTGATTCTCAGCATATTGGCCAATCTTCGCAATTTCAACTGCATCAATTGCTTCTTCATTAAACATTCCAGAAATTATCGTTCCTAATAATACTTCAAAAGATGCGGAAGAAGATAATCCAGCCCCTTCTAGTACTTCAGAACTCATACAAGCATCAAAGCCTCCGATAACAAATCCTAAGTCTTTAATTCGCGCACAGACACCACGAATTAATCCCTCTGAGCGACCTACTTCATGTTCCTGCATATTTAAATCACTTATATCAATTGGCTTAATATTAAAACCTTTTGAAGTGATATTGATTATATTACTATCATTGGCTGATACAACGGCAATCGTATCTAGATTAAGTGATGCTGCAAGTACTCGGCCATGTTGATGATCGGTATGATTACCACCTACTTCACTTCTTCCCGGTGCACTAAAAACTTCAATTTCTCGCGCTTCCCCATAAAGTGATGCAAAGTTATCAATTAACTCACTATAACGATTCTTTTGTAGAGAAAGAAGTGATTGATCCACATATACGTAATTAAATTTTTCATCCAACGAACCATCGATAATTGCCTTTTTTAGATCTTTTGTATTCATTATAAAACTTCCTCACTTTCAATATAAAATTCAAAAATTGTTGTTGCGCTATATTTATTCCCTTTTCTTAAAATTGTTGAAGGATTTTCTTCAATATGAATTGCATTAGGTGCACTTTGGGTTTCAATACAAATGGCATCTCGCTTATTAAAATACCAATTATTCTTTCCCTTAAGTGTCCCATCTAAGAAATTAGCACTATAAATCTGGGCACCTTTTTGATCACTATTTACCTTCATGACTCTTCCACTTTTTTTATCTTTTAAGATAACAGAGGGCGATGTTTGATTAAAAATATAATAATGATCATAACCTCCACCAATCTTTAATTGCTCATGATCCTTATCAATGTCACGACCAATTTGCTTGCTTGTATTGAAATCAAAAGGCGTATCTTTCACCTTTAATCTAACACCATTAGCACAACCAGTTTCATCGCTACATAATATTTCATCACTATCAATTAATAATTCATGATTCAATACCGTTCCACATCCCGCTAAATTGAAATAAGTATGATTTGTAATATTGACAATACTATCTTGATCACATGTTGCTTCATAATGAGCAATTAGTTTATTTTCAACTAACGTATATGATATCGATACTTCCATATTGCCAGGATATCCCGCTTCTAAATCCTTTGATAAATAATGAAGGCAAATACCTTGATCAATCATTTCATATTTAAAGATTTGTTTATCAAAACCAAGCAATCCACCATGAAGAGCATTTTCTCCATTATTCTTTTCTAAGTGATATTCCTGTTCATTAAGTGTAAACATAGCATCTTTAATTCGTCCAGCAACACGTCCGACAATAGCACCAATATATTTATCTTGTTTTAAATAAATATTTCGATCATCAAAGCCTAATACAATATCACTTTTAACTTCGTTCTTATCTTTTGTGAAAATCGATAGAATCGTGCAACCTAGTGTTGAAACATGAACTTCGATATCTTCGTTCTTCATTTCAATTACATCAATGTTTGGATCTAAATACTGAAACTTTTTAATTTTATATTGAATCATATTTCTCCATTCCCCACCCAATGTGGATATATAACCTTATTTATTTGAATTTTTCCCTAGTGTTTCACGCATTACTAATTTTGGACTCAAAACAATTGTTTTATTTAACTTCTTTCCTGCTTCAATATTCTCTACCATTAACGAAGCAGCATTTAAACCTAATTGAACCATGTTTTGATCAACTGTCGTAAGTTTAGGTTGAACAAATTTACTTAGAATAATATTATCAAACCCAATAATTGAAAAATCTTTTGGGATATCCATCGCTAATTCCTTACAAGCATCGATTACGCCTAATGCCATTAAATCGTTACAACAAAAGGCTGCAGTATTCTTATCTTTCAATAATCTAGTAACCATAATACTACGAGTAACATCAATTACTTTACTACTATTACCTTCTCCTACATAAATAACATCCCCATCGCATTCTTCATTATGCTGTTTCATAAAGGTACGATAAGCATTTTCTTTTACATCATAAGAATGACTATTGATTCCACGAATAAAATAAATATGACGATGCCCATGATTCCATAATGCTTGTAATGCTTGATTGGCACCTTCTTCTTCATCACATAACACATGAGAAAATTGGTCATGACTTGGATTACCATTAATAAAAGTTATCGGTGTATTCTTTACAAATTCATCATAAAAATGATTTTCAACATTGGTTAAATCAGCATCTGCAATGATAATACCAGCTACATTTCTTGATAATAGATTTCGAACATTAGCTTTTTCCCGCTCTTTACTATTCTTTGAAAAACACAACAACAATGAATAATCATGTTTCATCAAATAATCTTCTACGCCATTAATCACTTCTGGGAAAAACATATTATCAACACTCGGTACAATAATACCAATTGTTCTAGATTTCCGATGTTTTATCTCCTGTGCTTGCATATTAGGAATAAACTGCATATCTTTAATAACCTTGTTTACTCTAGCTCGTGTCACAACATTTACTGGGTAATTATTATTAAGCACCCTAGAAACGGTGGCAACTGATACTTCAGCTTTTTTTGCTACATCATTAATTGTTACTTTCATAATCGCCTCTATAAGATTTCAATAAATCTTTCTAACCCCAAAACACCTTCTTCATTAAATTTAAATACCCCACAGTCTTCTAAAACTTTTTGAAAACGAATCGCAATTTCTGCTTTCAGAAAATCCATTAAATCAGTACTCATATCCTTACTTCTTTTTTCTTTTAATTCTTTGATCCAATCCTTATGTTTATCAATTAATAATCCTTCTTCTTTCGAAAAAGTATCACCATTTAATTCTTTTCGTATAATTTGTAATTCATCTTTTAATCGAGCCGGAAGAATGGCAAGACCTGCTACTTCAATTACACCAATGTTTTCTTTCTTTATATGATGAACTTCTTGATGTGGATGAAAGATTCCTAAAGGATAATCAACACTAGTTTTATTATTCCTCAATACTAAATTTAGTTCATAAAGATCATCTTTTTTTCTTGCGATTGGCGTAATCGTATTATGTCTCTCTCCACTACTAGTTGCATATATCTGTAATGATTCATCACTATAATTACGCCATTTATTTAAAATGTGGTCACTACAATCAATTAAAGTATCTTTATTTTTAGCTGTGATACGAAGTGTTGTTAGTGGCCAATATATATGCTCAATTTCAACATCAGGGTACTTATTTAGTTCATATCTTTTGATAACCTTTGCCTTCATAATTGGCATCGTATAACAGCCACCTTGATAATGATCATGAGTTAAGATGGAACCTCCAACAATTGGTAAATCAGCATTTGAACCAATAAAATAATGAGGGAAATAATCTAGAAACTCAAGTAAATTAGCGAATCCTTTTCGATCAATTATCATATCCTTATGTTCACTGTTTAAAATAATACAATGCTCATTATAATATACATAAGGTGAATATTGTAGATACCAATCTTCCTTACTTAGTTGTAATGGAATTAAACGATGACTTTCTCTTGCTGCTAGTTTTAAATTACCAGCAAAGCCTTCATTCTCTTTACAGATTGCACATTTTGGATAAGTAGTCGCTTTCACCAATTTAGCTTTTGCGATTTCTTTTGGATCCTTTTCAGGCTTTGATAAATTAATTGAAATTTCTAGTTCACCATATTTACTCATAGCGACCCATTTCATATCTTTTTCAACTCTTGATTTTCTAATATAATTCGATGCAATACTTAAATTATAATAATAATCCGTAGCCTTTTGTGGAGAAATCTTATAATAATCCCAGAACTTATCACTAATTACAGAAGGTCGTGGCATAATACAGTTCATGATTCGCGTATCAAATAAATCACGTTGAGTAATTGTATCTTCAATTAACTTGTTTGTAATTGCATAATCAAGCATAGCATCTAGGATATCATCCGCACGATTTAATACTTCACTTACTTCTTCTTCCTCATATTGTGATAACTGTAGTACATCTAATAATAAATTAGCACAATAAATTTTATCTCTTTGACTTATTAATTCATGATCCAAAGCAAATTTTAATAGACGATTTATTTCATATGAAATCATACACGTTCCTCTTTCCCCATGATTACAATAAATGATATTGCAACCGCTTACCAATAATTTTATTGTAAACGTTTTCTATTAACTTGTAAAGCGTAAAATGGTGAATTTTTATCTCTTTTTAGGTTTATTAATGAAAACGTTTTCTAAAGAAAAAGCGTAATTAAAAAAGTTATCATTAAGATAACTTTTAAGCGTGATGATTTACTATTTTCTTTCTTAAATTAAAGGCAATATGAGCTGCTCGATAAAGTAGTTTATTAACAGGTAATTCAAACTCACCAACAAACTCAACAATCATTGGGTTAAAGTTATCTTTGAACTTTGTTAGTCCATCATCCAAAGTCCCTTCTACTCCGCCCATATTACATGTTTTACAGCCTTTACTCAAAGCCCACTTCATCGGTTCAATATGAGATACATAAGCCGCCATATAGCGTTGAAAACGACGATCCATTCCCATATATAACATTTCACATGTAGAGCCATAGATAATCGCTAATGTACCTGCAGCATCGACTTTACTACCTTCATTCTTTATGATATCTTTCAATTCTTCAATTTCACTCTTTAAAGGAGCTACTCTTTTTAAGGTTTGAACATAGGCAGTACTATTAGGATCACTCATTGATTCTAATTCTTTCACTACCTTATTATATTCCTCTATTCTAGATGGTAATAATTTATCTAAATCAATACGAGCAATAAATAATTGAGCATCATCACCATAGACTTTCATTAAATGTTCGAAATAACCTTGATCACGTAAAGCGATATGCTTACTTTCAGAAGTACATTTAGTAAGTCTAGTAAATGCTTCTACTAAAGAAACATCCGATTGATTTATCTCTACAAAACGTTTCTTAGCTGTTTGAATATGACGTTTCGTATGCTTTGGTAAGTTAGTTTCAAAATCATTCTCATCAAAATAAACGGTTGAATGAAATCTAGGTTGAATGGTAGCACCTAGTACTTTACTGTAGCCTAAATGAATACAACCACAAGCAATTAGTGAATCAACGGCCTTTTTCGCATCTGGAAGAATAGCATCTTTAAATGCTGTGCTCTTTGACTTATATTTAATAATATTAGGATCAATCTTAATAAATAAACATTTATGTTGTTTTGCAATCTCTTTTAAATGTTCAATAAAGAAAGATAAAAGTTCTTGATTTTCATAATCTAGAATTGGTCCTTTTGGCAAATAAAACATCGTCATCCCAAGCGGTAATTGTTTTATTAAAACCATTGCGGTTGCCACTAATTTTTGGTTCTCTCTTACTCCTAAATAAAGGTGATTCCAGTTCTCTTTTACAAGTGCCCACGCGGAAGATTGTAAGATATTACAATACTCATTTGTTCGAACAAAATCATCTAATTCTTCTGCTTTTAGATCCATCACAAATTGATAATTCATCGATTACACATCCTTATCTATTAGCCATAACCAGTTCAGTATAACAAACTTTAACACCCATGTAAAGAAATCGTCTACTTACCTTTAATCCCACTCCAATAGCCTTTAGCGGCTTGTTCCACTTTGTTTTCACCATATTCATAATAACGAGTCCCATTTAAATCATCTGGTAAATATTGTTGTTTAACATAATGATTTTTATAGTCATGAGGATATAAATAATTTTGTTCCATTTGCGCATTGCCAATTCCATCCGCATGTTTATTTTGTAAACAACGAGGAAACCCGCGCCCTTTGCCTTGCATTACATCCTCCATTGCTTTATTGATTCCCATATAACTAGCATTTGATTTAGGTGCCGTTGCTAACACGACAACCGCCTGTGCTAACGGTATTCTTGCCTCTGGTAAGCCTAACTGTAATGCACTATCACAACACGCTTTCACAATCGCAATCGCTTGCGGATAAGCACAACCAACATCTTCACTGGCAATCACTAACAAACGACGGATTGGCGATATGATATCATTTGCACACATAAATCGAGCCAAGTAGTATAAAGCAGCATCTGCATCACTTCCTCGAATTGATTTCTGTAATGCTGACATCAAATCATAATGCTCATCCCCATCTCGATCATACTTCATTGAACTCTGTTGCGTAAATTGCTTTGCTAGTTCTAATGTAATCTGCTTTTTCTGATCAATTAAATCACTCGCCACCACACATAACTCAATCGCATTAATAGCCTTACGTGCATCCCCACCACATGCCTTCGCAATATGATAACGAGCTTCTTCTTCAATTTCAATCTGAATCGATTCTTGCTTCATTAAATAAGCAATTGCTTTATCAACAATTGGTAACATATCTTCACTGGTTATCTGTTTAAATTCAAATACGGATGAACGAGATAAAATCGCATTATAAATATAAAAGAAAGGATTCTCAGTAGTAGATGCAATTAAAGTTACTTGACCATTTTCAATATATTCTAATAAAGATTGTTGTTGTTTCTTATTCATATATTGCATTTCATCTAAAAACAAAATAACGCCATTGCTACATAAGAGTGTTTCACTCTCCGCAATTACATTTTTAATATCACTTAAAGAAGTTGTTGTCGCATTTAAACGAAAGAACTGTTTATCACTATGCTTCGCAATAATTTTCGCAACCGTTGTTTTACCCGTTCCACTCGGTCCATAAAAAATCATGTTTGGTAACATATCACTTTCAATTATTTTACTTAATACTTTTCCTGGTCCTAAAATATGTCGTTGTCCTGCCACATCTTCTAATTTACTTGGACGTAATATATCTGCTAAAGGCATATTAGCACCTCCACTTCTCTTATATTATATAACAAATATCAATTGAACACACCTTTGTTTTTAAAGTCATAATTCTAAATTAAATAGGTTTAGAAATATTAGAATATACGAGCAAAATATTAATTAAATATTTTCATAATCCTCGCTTTAAGTGATACCTAAAAACTGCTTAAAAATTTTTGTAAATAATTGTTGTCAAAGTCTTTTGCTTATGGTATTATAGTAAAGCACTTGGCGCGTTGGAGAAACGGTTAACTCACATGCCTTTCACGCATGCACTCACGGGTTCAAATCCCGTACGCGTCACCAAGTAAACATTTGAACCTTCGAAAGAAGGTTTTTTTATATATATTAAAAAAACAATTGTAGAGTATACAATTGCTTTATGCCATTTGATCTTGGTACATCTGTTGACATTCTTTATAACTTAATTGTTTCCATGCTTTCTTTACTTTCCAAACTAAATCGGTATTTTCTAAAATTATTGTTTTAAAACAATTTGAATGATTTCCTGGTTTAAATACAGTAGGTGGCTTTGAAGGATAAGTGATGGCTCCGCCTTTGCGAACATATAAATAAGAGTCACTATCACTTAATTCAAGCCGTCTAACATCGCGGTTATTATAACCCCAATATACGGTATACGTTCCATCAGCATTTTGTTCAATCTTATCAAAATATAATGAAATTACCGGAGTTTTTATTGATGAATTTTTATTCATAATCCTAGCCTCCAACTTTATCTAACTATAATATATAACATTGTGGTTATATTTTGGTTATAAATTACTACTTTCTTCGAATTTTATTAACGAGGATAAGTGATAATGTAATTTTACCTTACCTTTTGAAACCTTACGATAATAAGCAGAAGTGATACGGTGAATGACCATATGTGCATTCTCTACGTCTTTACAAGGAATTAATAATACATACTGTACCTTATTAATTCTAGAGAATACATCTCCTTTACGCAACGATCCTTGAATCACTTTTTTTAATTTCTCCATTGCGACTAATTGTTCAGAATCACTTCCTTCACAACGAATTTCAAAGACGATTAAGAATTCTGATTTATCTTCACGTTTAGAATTTCTTAATTCAACTTGATAGATATGACGGAATAATTCATATTCACAATAAAAAGCACCTTCATCATCTAATTCAGTTGTTAGTTTTTCCTTTAAAGTGTCAATATCAATTTCATCTTCTTCATCTTTCGCAATAATTACACGGTAGAGATTTCTTAGTTTTAAAGATAAAGGACTTCCAAATTCTTGTAAGAATAATTTTTGAACATCTTTAAATGCAGTTAATGCCTTATGATATTGCTGATCTTCAATTAAACCACTTAAATAATAATAATATGCTTCTTCATCATAGGCATCTAAACCGATGCCACGATATGAAACTTCAATTAATTCTTTATAATTCTTATTCATATATAAGTTACTTGCATATATTTCAAATGCTCTTGCATACATATTTTGAAAATAACTTTGAATACCTAATACCCATTCTTCATTATTTCCATCTAGGAATTGACCTTGATATATATCTAAGATACTTTTCGCTTTATTAATTGTTTCACTGTTTGTCTGTGTTGCTCGATTCATTTGATGCCAGCAATCTTCTACAATTTCCGTATCGATTTCAACTGGTATTTCTGGATTGAATTCATAACCAGTTTTTGAGGTAACGATTAATTCTAAATCAGAAAATACCGGAATTTCTTTAAGAAAACTCCGCAAACGAAATACTGAGAATTTCATAACATTGAGTGGATTTTCATTCTCTTGCCACATTAATTCAACCAAGCGATCCTTATTGATTGGATTACGATGATAATAAACCAGGGTTGCTAGTAGGTTCATCATCTGTCGTGTTGCAACATCATTTACAACAATTGTCTCACCCTTATATTCAATTACAAATTCTTTAAACATTTTTATCTTCATTATTTCATTCATATTCTTCATGTATATCCTCCCTCACAATTATAGTTTAATTTTTTTACTCATAACATCCGGATGAGAACTATATAAAACGGCAGTTTCTTTTGTAATGCATCCTTCTTCATAAAGATTGTATAAACTTTCATCCATCGTAATCATACCACTCGCTTTACCAGAATAAATTGAATTCTCAATTTGTTGTGATTTCGCATCGCGTATTTGTGAGCGAATTGCATTATTGACAATCATTATTTCAAATACAGGTATTCTTTCTCCCTGAATTGTTGGTACTAATTGTTGAGATATAATTGCATGTAACACCATCGAAAGTTGGATTCTTATCTGTTGTTGCCCTGATGGAGGAAATACATCAATAATTCGATCAATCGTATTCGCTGCACCAATTGTATGTAAACTAGATAAAATCAAATGGCCTGTTTCTGCCGCTGTCACCGCAGTATTAATGGTTTCAAGATCTCTCATCTCCCCAAGCAAGATAACCTCAGGAGCCTGTCTTAATGCTGCTCTAAGCGCATGTAAATAATCAACGGTATCATGGGCAATCTCTCGTTGTGATACAATACTCTTTTTATGATGATGAAGATATTCAATTGGATCTTCAATTGTGATAATATGCGTTGATCGATGTCGATTAATTTCATCAACAATACAGGCAAGTGTGGTTGATTTACCACTACCTGCAGGACCAGTAACTAAAACCAATCCTTTCTTTGTATCATATAGATCCGTGATGATACGCGGAATATGCATTTCAATCGGATTTGGTAAATCATAACGTACGACTCGAATAGCTGCCGATAATGAATTACGTTGTTTAAATGCATTGACTCGAAATCTACCAACTTGTGGCATTGAAAAAGAGAAATCATCATCACCGCTTATTATAAATTTCTCAAAATTCTTTTGATTCGCTAATTTATAAATTTCAGTAATAATATTTTCACAATCAATTGGTTTTAATATATCTTTTCCAACATATTCAACTTCACCATTTCTTTTATACGCATAAGGACAACCAGCAATTACAAAAACATCACTAACATTTTGAAGCACTGCCTCTTTTAAAATATCAATTATCTTCTCCATAATATACCTCTCTTCATTTATTTACTCGCATCCATTGTTTCACTACAAGATCTTCATTTTCAACTGCTAATTCAATCTTTAAATTAGCGTAACGATTCATTTTAACGATATAAGTTATCGTTTTTGTATCCTTATTATAATCATAGCCCTTTTCTTCACAAAATGCTTCTAAATTATTTAAATTCTTATAAATATCTGCTTCAATTTGATTTGCTTTTAGATCAGCAACATAATAATCTTTCATATTCTTATCATATTCAATACTTGTATCATTTTGACTTTGAGCACTCATATAAGATAATGTCGCTAGAATAGTGAAACATAAAATTGTGAAAACCATAAAAATCGTAGCAACACCAAGGCCCACATGCACTCTAGGTTTATTCTTATTCATTGCTTTCACCTACCTTATAAGGTAAAGAGAAATCAATCGTCGTTATCATTTTACCTTGATTCATTGCAATCAATTGATAATGATCATCCTTCTTTTCAATCGATAATATATAGGTTCCCTTATCCTTAATTCTCTTCCAATCACGATTATAGTGATAACTACTTATTTCAATCTTTTGCTTACTTCGTACCTCTTCAATTACTGTTTGTGCCTTCATCAGCGTTTGATTACGAATCTGCGCATCTTCACTTAATTTATGTGAGGCCACAAATACTTGAACACAGATAGCGGATGAGATTGCAAAAAACAAAATTACAATAATAATTTCCACTAAATAGGCTATGGATGGTGAGGAACGCTCGTTTTTTGCCATAAGAATCACATCCTTTCAATTATTTTCCAATTAAAGCTACCTTTTGCTGATACTCATTACCTTTTATTCCTTTATAATAAAAGGTAAACATTCCATTCTCTAATTCCATTTTATAATCTTTAACCTTTAATACCTTAGTTCCATCTCTTAAATCAACTGGTTGATTAGATTTCATTAAGAGTTCATTAATTGAATCATCTTTATAATACAAATAAGTTGTATAGTTCTCACTTTGAATGGTTTTATTTAACATTAAACAATTAGTTCCATCAATCCTTTTCATCATAATGTTACGATAATCAAAACTTCTAATTTTATTGGTTATATAAGAAGATATTAAAATATCATTTTGCTGTTCATCCGCTGCTTGTACCTTACGATAACCGCCAATTGATATTGATAATAAAATGGAAGATACAATAATAAAAATAGTAAAGAGTGATAATGGAAATAGAAAATCTAATGTTGCTCTGCGTTTCATTTAAAATCACTCCTTCTCAATAATATCAATGCTTGGGACAATATTATCACCTTGATATTGGTAATATACATGATAGCGATCCTTATTAATTCTAATATGATAATGCTTTTGTAAATAATCAAAATCTTTTGGATATCTGCCTTCCATTGCATAACATTCGCTCATACTCTTTTGTACCACACTTTGTATTTGATCTAGTTCTTTCTGTTTAGCTGCTTCATCGCTTGTATTTAACCCATAAATCACTGTCATTATCATAATCACAAAGATAATAACGGCAAATAAATAATGGCTCCATCTGTGTTTCATACTACAGTGCCTGCATAATACTTAGAAGTGGCAACATAACCGATAATAGAATAACACCAATTACAATTGAACATAGAGCTACAATCGATGGTTCCATTATATTAAGATAATGAATAACCGCATTATCAACATCTTTTTCATAAAGGTTTGATACATGCTTCATGACTTCTTCCCCATTCCCACTCTTAAAGCCAATTGTAATCATCCGCTCATAAAGTCCAGTAAACAAGTGGGTTGTTAGTAAAGCATCTTCTACACTACTATTCTCTTGAATCAATTGACGACACTTAAGAAGTTTATCCTTTGTACTAGGATGATGAATTAATTGGGTCATCATTTCAAACATTTCATCAATATCATAACCACTCGATAATAATAAACTCATCACATAACTAACCTTGGCACTCGCAATTTTATTTGATAAGGATGCGAATACAAAACTTTCTAATGGATCATCATTCTGATTTCTTTTGAATTTCACAAAAATATAAACTCCACTTACCAAGCAGAAAATTAATAAAACAATAAAACCATAACGACCAAGTAAGATTCCTAAATCCATTAAAAAGGTAGAGATTGGTGATAATTGAGAACCAATCGATGAGAGTGCATTTTGAAAGATTGGTAATACTTTAATCACAATAACACCAATAACAACGAGCATCATTAAGATTAAAATCATCGGATAAAATAATACTTCTCTGATTTTTAAATGGATATCATCCATCCGTTCATAATAAGATGCTAAAGCATCCATTACATCATCTAAGTGACCACTTTTCTCTCCGACTTTTACCATTTCTAAAAAATAGTGATCAAAACACTGCGTTGTTTCAATTGCTTCATAAAATGAACTTCCATTTAATAACTCTTTTTCAATTATTAATACGTAGTCCATCTTTGCAGGATCTTGTTCATGAATGGTACTAATGCCTGAGTTTAATGGAATACCAGCCTTCAATACAAGCGCAAGTTCCTTCGCGAATAAACTCATTTCCTCTGCATGCAATTTTTTCGTTGTCATAAATAACACCCCTTTTTAATATACTTTTTTCTTAATATACTTACCATTATAATTCTTTGACATTGAATCAAAGGTAGGATCAACTAAGGTCCATTTTTCTTCTTTCAAATATCGATCTGGTGTAATCCATCCTTTTTTCTCTACCCAGATTTCTACCCAAGCATGATATTCTTCACTCGTATAACCAATCACTAATTTTGCTGGTATCTTTTGCGATCGTAACATGGCACACATTAAGGATGCGTAATCAAAGCATATGCCTTTTTTTGTTTTTAAGACTTGATCGATAACTGGTAATACAAATTTATCTTTCACATACTCTCTTTTATCATCGTCATATTTTATAGTACTTGTTATGTAATCATAAATATGATAAATTCGCTCAACGTTCTTTTTATCCTCTTTACATAAATCAAAACCTTTTTTAATCGCTTTACTATCCTTTGTATAATCTACATATTGATTACTATAAAGAAAAGGGATTTGTTCTGATATTAAGTTAACTTCAAACTCATTTGATAACATAACGGCATATTCTTCACCTTGTATCTGTTCTAACACTTTAACTCGATAAGTTCCATTTCCCATCTGTAATGGATAATAATTATAATCCATTCCATTTAAATCATAATTATACTTTTCTTCCGCTTTTCCAATTTGAACCTTATATTTTTTCGTTCCTTGATCTTGGCGTTTTACGCCGATATATCCACTAGTTCGATTTGAATAATCAATCAAAGCATGACTATCTTGTAAGACATCAATATTAGGTGCATCCACTAATAACATATCATCAATTGATGTAACTAATGGTGATCCTCCACTTGGATATTGACGATTATCGCTCGCTGAACAGCCACTGATTATAATAATTATTAATACAGCGAAACATGTTCTTAAAT
This sequence comes from Erysipelotrichaceae bacterium, assembly GCA_036641395.1. Lineage (GTDB taxonomy): Bacteria > Bacillota_I > Bacilli_A > Erysipelotrichales > Erysipelotrichaceae > JAVXTH01. The sequence continues at coordinate 3,970 of JAVWEY010000005.1, read as the reverse complement.
ATCTCATAATCGTCCTCCTATCCACATTATATCATAACCTTATATCTAGACAAAATAATCCTTTATCTTGTGTTAATCTTTTTAATCCATGGTTCAATAAGCGATCCTTCGATTGCTATCTGACCTTGATTACCATACCCCATATCATGAGTTAACAAATGATAATCACTACCACCACTTTTAAATAGATCATGTTGATTACAAAAATTGATTAACCAATCACTATTACAACGCGTATGACGGCGATGAATGCATTCAATTCCATCAAATAAATTTGTTTCAATTAATTCATTTAATAAAACTTCATGATCCTCTACATCATAAACAAAGGGATGAGCTAAGAAACATAATCCTCCACTTTCATGAATCGCATAAGCGACTTCATTTAAAGATGGTGCTACCATTTCATTTTGCATATAAAAGGGTGATTGTTGATTCAAATAATGACTGCGATAAAAAGTGGTACGATTTAATATATTCATTGCTTTTAACACTTCTTGATTACTTGAGTAGGATAATAAATCATCGCAAATTACATCATTTGCCCTCTCACTAGTTTTATTTATCATTAGTGTTTCACTGTACATCAATCCTAATTGTTTTGCCACAACTTTCATCTTGTCTAATTTAACTTGTTGTTGTTTTATCATTTCATTTTGATTATGATGTTTCAATAAGTGAAATGCTTCCATTTTTTCATATTGAACTCCATAAGCAAGCATATCCATTAACATCCCTTTATAAAGAAAAGCAATCTCACAGGCAGGTAATATATTACCTTGAAAATATTTTTTATAATCGATATTCTTTAATGCTTGATTACTATCCATATTCTCATGATCACATAGCGCAATCCATGACAAAGATAATTGTTGAGCCTTCTTTAAAACACCAAGAAGACTTACTTCTCCATCTGAATAAGTAGTATGAATATGTAAATCAATCATATAATCACCTTTAACTTTTTTATGGTATAATTATATCATAAAAAGAATAGTATTATCTAAGAAAAGGAAGGTGATTCGATGCAATCATTTGTAGTTTTTTACCCTTGTATTGATTTAGAGGTCACGAAATCGTTTTATTTAGATAAAATGAATCTAAAAATCTGGTATGAGCGTGAACATGTTGTTATCTTTGATACTGGTTATGGTTACTTAGGTTTCTCCCCAAGGTTAGATCGACCACTAGCGACATCAACAATTATTTCTTTTAATTGTAGTGATGTTCAAGAAGTTGATACACTTTATAAAAAGTATTATGAAATGGATGATATCCATATGTTATCCTATCCTCAAAAACAAAATGATTATGAAGTATATTCATTTTTTATTGAAGACCCAAATGGCTATAAACTTGAATTTCAAAAAATATTAGATTTAGTTTAAACGTAATTTACTTTTTATAATAATTGTACTCGTGTATGGTTTACCGTATTTTTTAGGAAATCAATTAGAAATTTATCCTATTAAAAAAACAAGCATGTATCGTTTGATCGATACATGCTTTGTTTTACTTCAATTTATTCGCACTGCCACAATTTGGACAGAACTTCATCGTTTCTTCACTTTGAAAGCCACAAGCTTCATTGGAACAGCTAAAACCAGTCACTGGTTTTGCACTTCCACAATCACTACAAAACTTTCCCGTATTCGTTTTACCACAGCTACAAGTCCAAGCACCTGCTTTTAAAGGTTGTGGTTTACCACATTCATTACAGAACTTACCTTCATTCTTTGCACCACAAACACAAGTCCATTCATTTTCCTTTTTCGTATTTGTTTTAAACAAAGGATTATTTGCTTGCGCTTCCATATTTTCAAACATTGCACCAGATTGATTTGCACCTGCATTTGCAGCCATTCCCATACCTAAAAAGCCAGTAAATGCTCCTGCTTCATTCTTGGCAGCACTTTCCATTGCATTTGCCTGTGCATCTACTAAACGACCACTTGCAACACGTGAATCCGATAACATAATTGAATCATCAATCTTTGAAATACGCATTCTTGAATCATCGTCTGGTGTTACTTTTGATAAAGCAACCGATTCAATTTGAATTCCACGACGAGCATGCCACTCTTCATCCAAAGTATCGTTCATAAAGTGAGCAATTTCAACTTGTTTCTTTGGTAAATCATTATATTGATAACCTTCATCTGAGCACATGCTTAATGTTGTATCTAATGCATTAACAAACTCTGCATCACATTGTTCCATTAAGGCTTCTTTTGTATATTCATTAGTAATATTTCCACTAACATTCGCATAGAAAACGAGTGGATCACTTACTTTAAAAGTATATTGACCAAAATAACGAATATATATTCCACGATAAGTTGGATCACGATAAGGCATCGGTGTAGCTGAACCAAATTTATTATCAAATATTTCTTTTAAATTTACATAATAAACACGTTGATCTTTACCAGTTTCTCCACCTTGTTGAAAACGTTTGCCAAAAGTTTTAAAAGAATCTTTTAACCCTTTCCATCCATTATCAAATAAAGAAGGTTCACTAGAAGAAGACCAAGTAAAACGGCCTGGTTCAACACTGAAATCGACAATTTTCCCATCTTCAACAATTAACATCGCTTGTCCTTCATTAATTGCAATACCACAACCATTGGTGATAATATTATCACTTGCTTTACTATTTCCTTTACTTGTAACTTGATGTTGACCTTTTTTAATTAAAATATTATTACTTAAGGCATCACAATAAAAATACTCAACCCATTGGTCTGCTAGTGTAGAATTTGCTGATTTTAAAGTTGCACGAATTAATCCCATAAATGTACTTCCTTCCTACCACTTGGTATATTGATTCAAAACCCAACCGAATTCACCTGTCGTAATAATCGAATGACAATATTCACATTCTCCACTACTTGTAACTTTTGTAGGTGCTCCACAATTAGGGCAATTAGTTGTATTAATCTCTTTTTCGGTATTTGTTTTAATGCCAGTACTACGAATAAACTCTAAGCGATAACTTCGATGTTGATGTTGTGTCTTACTACCTTCTAATACGGCTCCACTGTTATCATCACTGACATAATCAATTAAACTAGCATCTAATTTAATCGTAATCACTTCTCGCTCACCATCACTCTTAAAGCCAGCGATAACAACACTTCGAACATTTTGCATATCTAAGTGATTTGTCTTTTGTTGTTCAATATATTCTTTTAATTGACGATTGTGGACATTGAATAAAGCATTACTTTCAAAAGGACGAACGATACTCCATTCTCGATTCTCCCATGCTTCTTGAACGGTTAAATAAACCTCACTTGCATAAGTTTTAAAATGTTCAGCAGAGAAATTAGGATCAATCTCTTGAATATCTCCAATTGCTTGAGTCTCATCAATACTATTATTTGATTCAAATCCATTATTAGCATAAGGATTTACATAACCACTATTTCCTCCATTTTTACTTCGATTATAAGAAGAAATTATGCCAATAACAATAATCGCAACAATGAAGAGCATACCAAATGGACTATTTCCTAAAAAGAAAATACCAGATAAGCCCATTCCTCCTCCACCATAACTACCGCCATAACTGCCACCACCAGAGGATCCACCACCTCCAGAGAAACTATTACCAACATCGGCAAGTGTAGGTGTAGTTGTAATTATTAAAATAGCCATTACAAAGAAAGCACATAAACCTAGTTGAACTATAAATCTATTCTTATTCTTCATTTTATTTCACCTTTCTATATAATTTTAACTAGAAGCCTACTAATGGATAAACAAGATTTAATAAACCATTTGCAATGCCATTTCGGATCATCATTAAAGGTGCATCTAATACACCTAAATATAAAACAAAGATTAAAGCTACTGAAATATATCTTTCATATTGCATGAATTTAAAATATAAATCTTCAGGTAATAAAGCAAATAAGACTTTACTTCCATCTAATGGTGGAATTGGAATTAAATTAAACACTCCTAA